>NZ_JBEORF010000034.1:0-91203 GCF_040302125.1 Nocardioides sp. NPDC127514
ACCCGAACACCCGGGTGCACGCTCTGGCTGAGGACGAGCTGGTCAAGCTCCGTGACGAGATCGAAGCCCAGGGCATCCAGACCGAGGGTGACCTCTGGGTTATGAGCCCAGCGAGCTACCGAGCTGCTCCACCCCGCGTCGCAAGAACAACACTACCCGCGAACTGACCCGAACCCCAATCCGGGAAGCCTGGGTCTCGGCGAGCCCGGCGCCAGCGCCACGGATGAGCGGACGCCGATCGAGCCCTGAAATCACGAAGGCCCGGACCTTTTCGGTCCGGGCCTTCGTCTTGGAGTAGCGGGGACAGGATTTGAACCTGTGACCTCTGGGTTATGAGCCCAGCGAGCTACCGAGCTGCTCCACCCCGCGTCGCAAGAAGAACATTACACGCGAGGGGAAACGAACCCCTAATCGGAGGTGTCCCTCAGCCCCCGGAGATGAGCTCGGCGGCCTGGTCGACCTTGTCCTGGGCCTCGGCGATGAGACGCTCACGCTCGGCGTAGTCGCCGGCCTTGCCGGCCTCGTCGGCCTGGGCGAACAGGGCACGCGCGTCCTCGAGGAGCTGGCCGACCTCGCCCGGTGAGTCACCGGATGGAGGCGGAGTGGTCTCGGCCGGTTCCTCGTCGGGATCGGTGGCCGTCGGAGGCGTCGGCTCGGCACCGGTGAGCGCGACCTCGAGGGCCTCGCTCAGCGTCGAGCCGTAGCCGACCCGTCCGTCGTAGGAGACCAGCACGAAGGCCAGCTGGGCATAGCCCGAGGTCGAGGCGGTCGCCCGGCGGGCGTAGATCGGCTCAACGTACAGGATGCCGTTCTTCGCCGTCGGATAGGTGATGACCTGGCCCCACACCGGCGCCGAACCGGAGCGGTTGAACGAGGCGACCTCGTCCGCGATCGCCTTGTCCGTACGGAACTCGTTGGAGACCATGCCCGGACCCTGGGTGTCGTCGGGGAAGCCGGTGGTGATCCGGATCTTCCCGTAGTCCTCCGAGGTGGCATCCGAGTCCACCGACATCATCGCCGCCAGGTTGGGCCGGTTGTAGGGCACGAAGGCGGACGTCAGCGACCAGCGTGCGGTGCCCTCCTTGTCGGAGAGGAACATCCGGTAGGGCGTCTGCTGGTGGTTGTCGTCGTTCGGGTCCTCGGGCACGGCCCAGCGCTCGTTGCCGGAGAAGAAGACGTCCGGGTCGGAGACGTGGTAGCGCGCCAGCTGGTAGCGCTGCACCTTGTAGAGGTCCTCGGGATAGCGAAGGTGCTCCATCAGCTCCTTCGGGACCGACGACTTCGGCATCACAGTGCCGGGGAAGGCCGCCTCCCACGTCTGCAGGATCGGGTCCGACTCGTCCCACTCGTAGAGGGTGACCGTGCCGTCGTACGCATCCACGGTCGCCTTCACCGCGTTGCGCATGTAGTTGATCTCGTCGGTCGGCAGCGTCTGCACCCCGGTCGAGGTCTGGGTGGCGTCGTCGGTCATCGAGGCGAACGAGTCACGCGCGGCCTGCGGGTAGCGGTCGGTGGTCGTGTAGCCGTCGACCACCCACTGGATCCGCCCGCCGACGACGACCGGGTAGACGTCGTCGTCGAGGGTCAGCCACGGCGCCACCTTCTGCACCCGCTCCTTCGGAGAGCGATCGTAGAGGATCTCGGAGTTCTCGTTCACGCGCGAGGAGAGCAGGAAGTTCGTGGAGCCGAACTGGATGGCGTACATCAGCTGCCGGAAGTTGGAGCCGATCGGGACGCCTCCGGCACCCTCGTACGTCGTCCTGGTCTCGCCGTCCTCGGAGTTGTAGTCGAGCTCGACCGGGTTGCCCTTGCCGGCCTTGCCGACGATCGAGTACTCCGGCGAGTCCTCGCCGAAGTAGACCTTGTCCTGGAACTTGCCCTGGCCCGAGGTCAGGTCGTGCTGGCCGGTGCGGTCGCCCTCGGCCCACTGCATCTGGTTCGACTCGTTCTTGTCGTCGGCGCCGCGCATGTTGGCGTAGGAGGCGATCACTCCGTTGGAGTGGGTGTAGACCGTGTGCAGGTTGGTCCAGGTGCGGTCGGAGTCGGAGATGCCGGCCTGGTTGAGCTCGCGTACGCCGAGCACGACCGCCCGCTCCTTGCCGCCGACCTCGTAGGTGGAGATGTCCAGCGGCTCGTGCACCGAGTAGTAGGAGCGACCCTGCTGGACCTGCTCGAACTCGCGGTGGACCACTGCGGGGTCGACGATCGGCAGCGAGGACGCGGTCTCGTCGAGCTGCTCGGGCGAGGCCCCGTCGGCCTCCGCCTGCGAGGTGTACTCGGTCACCTCGAGGTCGTCCTTGGCGATGCCGTAGGCGTCCTGGGTGGCCTTGATGTTGGCCGCCAGGTAGGGCTTCTCCTTGTCCTGCTCGCTCGGCCGGACCTGGAAGCCCTGCACGACCGCGGGCCAGATCATCCCGATCAGCAGCACCGAGATCGCGAACAGCGAGATCGCGATCGAGGGCAGCTGCCAGCTGCGCCGCCACATGTTGAGGATGAACAGCACGCCGCAGATCACCGCGATCCCGAGCAGGATCTGGTTGGCCGGGAGCACCGCGTGCTCGTCGGTGTAGGTCATCCCGTCCAGGCGGGGCCCGGAGCCGTTGACCAGGTCGTAGCGGTCGACCCAGTAGTCGAGCCCCTTGACCAGCAGGATGAGCCCGACCATGGCGCTGAGCTGGATCTGCGCGGAGCGGGTGAACCGATCGCGCTGCGCGGTGAGCCGGATGCCGCCGTAGACGTAGTGCACGATCATCGCGCCGATCGTGCCGAGGATCAGCCCGGTCAGCGCGAAGTTGACCAGGTAGTGCCACCACGGCAGGTCGAAGACGTAGAAGCCGATGTCCTTGCCGAAGAACTCATCGGTCTTGTCGAAGTCGCGCCCGTGGCGCCACATCAGATACGTACGCCACTGGCCGGCGCCCGAGAAGCCGGCGAAGATCCCGGAGACGCCCGCGATGCCGATCAGCAGCCAGGTGCGGATCGGGGCGATCGCGTCGCGGTAGCGGTCCAGGCCACCGATGTCGTCGGCCGGGTGGAAGTAGGGACGGGTGCGGTAGGCGAGCGCCGCAGGCAGCCCGATCATGATCGCCATCAGCACGAAGAAGATGACGAACAGTGCCGTACGCGTCCAGAAGACCGTGCCGAAGACGCTGCTGAAGTCGATCGCGTCGTACCACAGCGCGTCGGTGTAGATCGCCGCGAAGGCGCTGATGCCGAAGAAGAGCACGATGACCGAGACGGCCGCGATCGCCAGCCATCGGTTGCGGCCGGTGCTCTGTGTGCGCGCCGGTGCCTGTGCCGGGTCGTCGTCGTCAAAGAGGCTCATGCTTCACCCTCGCTGTCGCCATTCTCCTCAAGCGGAGCCTCCTCAAGAGTGACACGCAGCAGTTCGAGGAGCTCGGGGACCAGGTCGACGCCGCCGATGACCGACTGGTCGTCGTCGTGCGCCTTCAACCGCAGAGCACAGTACGTGGCACCAGCACGTGTCGCGCCGGCCACGATGCGTACCTCTTGCCGGTCGGGGTGCGCCTTGGCGAACTCCGCGGCCGCCTCGGCGTCATCGGGGATCTTGCCGTCGGCGTCGGGCGGCAGCACGAGGCGCTCGACGACCGCCGCGCAGCCGGTGACCCCGGCGGGCCAGGCGGTCGTCTGGAGGACCTCCTCCAGCTGGGTCGTCACCGGCACCTGGTCCTGCTCGATCGGGGTCAGCGACCCGTCCTGATCGGGAGCGTCCAGGCCCATCATCGTGGCGAGCGCGGGCTCGGCCTCGACCAGCGCGGCGGTGTCGACCAGCGCGAAGAGCCTCGCCGGTCCGTCCCAGCCCTCGCCGGCGACGTGCGCCTCGATCTCGAGGACGGCAGCGGCAAGGGCGGGGTCGGTCTCCAGGTCGAGACCGCGGCTGAGCTCAGGCGTGGGCTCAGGGGTGTCGTTCACTTCGTGCTCCCACAGGTCGGCAGCTTGGCATTCGGGTCCTCGGTCCAGATTTCGATCGCCTTGATGGCGTCGTCGAGAGTCTCCACACGGGTCAGGCGCATGTCACCGTTCTCGGCGCCCTCGACGTCTTGGCAGTTGCCGGCGGGCACCAGGAAGAGCTCGGCTCCGTCCGAGGCCGCACCCGGGATCTTCTGCTGGATCCCGCCGATCGGGCCGACGTTGCCGTCACCGTCGATCGTGCCGGTGCCGGCGATCTTCTTCTCGCCGGTCAGCGCCCCCTCGGTGAGGGTGTCGTAGACCGAGAGCGCCATCATCAGTCCGGCGCTCGGTCCGCCGATGGCCGGGTCGAGGGTGATCTTGACGTCGTAGGGGAACTCGTAGGTCGCTCCCAGCGAGACGCCGATGAAGGCCTTGCCGTCCTTCTCGCCGGTCTTGATGGTCTCGGTGAGCGTCTTGCCCTTGCGCTCGACGGTCAGCTCGACCGTGTCACCGGGCTCGACCTTCTGCACCTCGGCGACGACCTCCTCGGGAGTGTCGACCGCCTTGTCGCCGACCTTGGTGACCACGTCGTCGGCCTTCAGCTTGCCGGCGGCCGGCGCGTCCTTGGTCACCTCGGCGACCGAGACCTCGTCGACGTCCTCACCGAGCTTGGTGAACGCCGCGGCGATCGCCGCGTCCTGGGCGCTGGCCATCTGCACCTGCCCGGCTTCGCGGTCGTCCTCGACGGTGCCCTGGTCGGGGTAGGCGACCTCGCGCGGGTAGACCGCCTCGGTGTCGCTCATCCAGGCGCCGAGCAGGGTCCAGAGCCCGAGCCGTGCCTCGCGGGTGGTCTCGGAGACCGTGGTCATCCGCAGCTGTCCCTTGTCGCGATAGCTCTTGTGGCCCTCGACCTGGACGATGTCCTTGCCGTCGAACTCGCCCAGGACGTTCACCGTCGGCCCGGGGCTGTAGATCGTGTAAGGCAGCGGAACGACCCAGGCGATCACGATCAGGGCGACCACGAGCGGCAGGGCGACGAGGCCGGCCAGGGTGCGCTGTGTCATAGCGTCACCTTCTCATTCGAAACCAACTGCGCCCTAAGAGGCGTCGCGGTTGACACGGACCGCGACTCCGGTCGACCTGTCGGGCGGCGGCTGGGGCGCTGCGTACCTTCTCGAGCGCTCGCGCGTCTTCTCCTTCTCGAGCGCGATCCCGAGGCGGCGTACGACCTCTTCGCGGTCCTGCTCGCGCCCCTCACGTCCGAGGAACGCGACCCAGGCCATCGCCAGCACGGTGATGACCGCAGACGGTACGAGCCAGAGCAGGATGTCCACGTACGCAGCCTATTTGGTCAGCACAACGGCGCGCATCAGGGCGCGCCGACCCACTCGTCGGTGCCGTCGGTGAAGACCTGGTGCTTCCAGATCGGCACCTCGGCCTTGAGGGTGTCGATGAGGTCGCGGGAGGCGGCGAAGGCCTCGCCGCGGTGGCCGGAGGCGGTGGCCACGATGACGGCGATGTCGCCGATGTCGAGGTGGCCGGTGCGGTGGACGGCGGCGACACCCGCGACGCCATGGTCGGCTGCCACCTTCTCGGCGACATCCGCGAGGCGGGCCAGGGCACTCGGATGGGCCTGGTAGTCGAGGCCGGTCACGCCCTTGCCGCCGTCGTGGTCACGTACGCGGCCGACGAAGAGCGTCACCCCGCCGGAAGCGTCGTCATCGAGGGCGGCCAGCACCTCGGCGACATCGAGAGGGGTCTCCCGGATGTCGAGAAGCTTGACGGCGCCATTCTTCGGTTCAGCCATGGAACCAGCCTAGTCCTTGCTGACAGCGGGCTTCCGTAACCGCGTAGGCTGGACACATGAGTCAGACCCCAGGTGGCCCCGACGAGCCGGAGGAGCCGGAGAACCCCTTCAAGGGCACGCCCTTCGAAGCGTTCTTCGGTGGTTTCCCCATCGGCGGCGTCGGCGGAGGCCCCGGCGGCATGCCTGACCTGAGCCAGATCTTCGGTCAGATCCAGTCGCTGCTACAGCCCTATGACGGCCCGCTGAACTGGGACGTCGCGATGGACCTCGCCCGCAAGGTAGCCGCGTCCACGCCCGACCCCACGCCTTCACAGAAGCAGAAGGACGCGGTCGCCGATGCGATCCAGCTGGCCGACCACTGGCTGGAGGAGACGACGTCGTTCCCCTCCGGCGTGAAGTCCGCCACGGCCTGGTCGAAGGCCGAGTGGTTGGTCAACACCCTGGACGCATGGAAGCCGCTGATCGAGCCGGTCGCGGCCTCGACCGCGGCCGCCATGAGCGGCCAGCTCCCCGAGGACATGAAGGCCCAGATGGGACCGATGATCGGGTTCGTGGGCAAGGCGATGGGCGCGTTGTACGCGAACCAGGCCGGCACCGGCCTCGGTCACCTCGCCGGCGAGGTCATCTCCGTCTCCGACATCGGCATCCCGCTGACCGAGCCCGGTCAGGCCGCGCTGCTTCCGGTCAACGTCGAGCCCTTCGCTGAGGGTCTGGGCGTCAGCACCGACGACGTGCTGCTCTTCCTGGCCCTGCGCGAGGCCGCCCACCAGCGGCTCTTCGCCGGCGTGCCGTGGCTGCGTGACCACGTGGTCTCGGCCGTGACCGACTACGCGCGCGGCGTCGAGCTCAACATGGAGGCCATGCAGCAGCGCATCGAGGAGCAGATGCGCGGCCTGGACCTCTCCGCCATGCAGGACCCGTCGCAGCTGCAGAACATGTTCGAGGAAGGCATGTTCGAGGTGCCGGACTCGCCCGCGCAGAAGGCGGCGCTGGAGCGGCTCGAGATCGTGCTGGCGCTCGTGGAGGGCTGGGTCGACGAGGTCGTCGCCCTGGCCACCGCCGAGAGGATGCCGGTCGCGGCACAACTGCAGGAGGCCGTACGCCGCCGCCGGGCTGCCGGCGGTCCGGCCGAGCAGACCTTCGCGACCCTGGTCGGCCTCGAGCTCCGGCCGCGACGGCTGCGCGACGCGGCCGCGCTGTGGGGCTCGCTGCGCACCCGGCAGGGCATCGAGGCCCGCGACGGCGTCTGGATGTCCCCGGCGCTGCTGCCCACCTCGGCCGATCTCGACGACCCGCTCGGTTTCCGTGAGGGCGCCGAGGCTCCCGATGTCGACTCGATCGACTTCGACGCGGAGCTCAAGAAGCTGCTCGGCGGAGACGCTGACGAGTGAGCTTGCACGCTGATGCGCTCGCCACGCTGCGGGCGTGGGAGGCGCCGTCGGCTCCGCAGGAGACCTTGCGGCAGCGCTACGTCTCCCATCTCGAGGCCGAGCCCACCGGGGTCTTCAAGTCCTGCGTCCCCGACCACCTGACAGCCTCGTGCGTGGTGCTCTCCGACGACGGTTCCGCGGTGCTGCTGACCCACCACCGCAAGGCCCGGCGCTGGTTCCAGTTCGGTGGTCATCTCGAGCAGGGCGACCCCACCCTGTGGGCGGCCGCCGCCCGCGAGCTGCGTGAGGAGTCCGGAGTGCCGGACCTGGCGCCGCTGCCCGGGCTGGTGCAGCTCTCCGAGCATCCGGTCCCCTTCTGCGCTCCGTCCGGCGACGTCCACCACCTCGACGTACGCTTCATGGCCGTCGCTCCCGCCGGCGCGGTTCCGGCGGTGAGCGAGGAGTCGCTGGACGTACGTTGGTGGCCGGTCGACGCGATCCCCGAGCCCGAGGACGACCTGCTCGAGCTCATCAAGCTCGCCCAGGCTCGCCTCTAGCGCCGGCCTCCCGGGGTCGTGCCGAGTGCCGTGTGGGCGGTCGGACGGCGGCTGACGGCGAGCGCGGCGGGCGGTTCACCGGCGTACCTCACGACGTCGCGGGTCAGATGGCTCTGGTCGGCATAGCCGTGACGGGCGGCGACCTCGGCGACGGGCAGCGTGCCGAGGCGATGTATCGAGCTTGTCGAGATGTCGGCGGCGGCGCGCTCGAAACGTACGACACCGGCGGCCGCCTTCGGGGTGAGCCCGACGGCGCGCTGGAAGCAGGTGGTGACGTATCGGTGGCTCCATCCGGTCTCGGCCACGAGGTCCCGGATACGCACCTGGCCTCCGGACTCGGTGATCCGGTCCCACAGCCACGACACCAGCGGGTCGGCCGGATCGCCGGCCTGATCGCCGGCCCGCGCGAGCAGCGCGGACTGGACCAGGTCGAGCCTCGGTCGCCAGGTACCGGCCGCTTCGAGCCGCTCCGAGAAGGACGCCCCGAGCTGCGGAATCAGGTCCTCGGCCGCCATCACCCTGCCGGCCACCTCACTGCCCGGGACACCGAGCAGCCGAGAGACACCGAGCGGCGTCAGATACACCTGCACGCACGCATGGCTACGCCCGGACCGGGTCGAGACCGGCCCGGGCATGAAGCCGGAGACGAACGACCCGTACGTCCCGGCACCCTCCCCCGCGGTGACGTCGACGATCTCGAACGGGTCGCCGAAGGAGAGAACCAGCGGCAGCAAAGTCCCTGCGGGCTGGCGCCGCTCGAGCGGCACCGCCGACTGCTCGCGGAAGCCGACGATGCCCGCCACCAGACCCTGCAGTCCGGAGTGGGTGGGCAGTCGTACGATCTCGCGGGTCACGCCCGTCATGTATCGATGATCGCCGGTCGATTTCGTTCAAGCCAGCCGATTCGTGCAGGGCGCAGGCTGTCGTCATGCGAAAACTGGCGATCGTGGAGTTCTTGAGCGTGGACGGCGTGATGCAGGGGCTGGGCTCCCCCGACGAGGACAGGGATGGTGGCTTCGAGCACGGCGGATGGGGCGCGCCGTACGGCGCCGCGCTCGGGGAGGTCCTCTCCCCCGACGTCGGCGCGCAGACCTCGGCGTACGTCATGGGACGGCGGACCTACCAGAAGATGGCGGAGTTCTGGCCGACCCAGCCCGACACCGACCCGATGGCGGCGAGCCTCAACTCCGCGCCGAAGCACGTCGCGACCCGCACTCTCGACGACCTCGCCTGGAACGGTGCGAGCGTGCTCGAGGGAGATGTCGTCGAGGCGGTCGCCGGGCTCAAGGCCGAGGGTCAGGGAACCATCGTCGCGCTCGGGAGCGGCGACTTGGTCCGTCAGCTGATGAGCGCCGGGCTGGTCGACGAGCTGCGGCTGTTCGTACATCCGTTGCTGCTCGGCACCGGCAAGCGACTCTTCGGCGACCTGCCGTCGCCGTGCTCGCTGCGGCTCGAGGACATCGCCTCGACGAGTCTCGGCACGGTCGCGCTCACCTACGCCGTGGGTCAGTCGATCTCTTCGACGTCGTCGTCCTCCTCGCCCGGAGGGGCGGGGAGCTTGGCGGCTGCGGACCAGCCCGCCAGGTAGCCCTTGGCACGCTCGGCCTGCGGATAGCGGTCGACCCACGCCCAGAACGCCTCGTTGTGCTTGGCCTCGAAGAGGTGGGCGAGCTCGTGGACGAGGACGTAGTCGACGACCCAGCTCGGCATGCCGCGGAGCCGGTCGCTGAGCCGGATCGAACGGTCGCCGGGGGTGCACGAGCCCCAGCGGCTGTTCTGGTTGTCGACCCAGCGCACGGAGTCGGGCTTGGCCAGACCGCCGAAGTACTGGTCGCTCAGCGCGGCCGATCGTCGCATCAGATCATCGTCGCTGGGCTTGCGACGACGTTCGGCCTTCTCCAGGCGGGCGACCATCTGTTCGACCCACTCGGCCTCCTCCCGCTGGGACATCGCGGCCGGGATCATCACGATGATGCGGTCGCCGTCACGGTAGGCGGAGACCGTACGCCGACGCCGCTTGCTGCGTCGCACCTCGATCTCCGGGCCGTCCATAGGTCAAGAAACTACCTGTTCGCCCAGGCCAGCAGGCGATCCCGAGGCCAGGTGTTGATGATCCGTTCCTCTTCGATACCCGCCATTTCGGCTCGTTCGCACCCCAGGACGAGGAAGTCGAGCTGCCCCGGAGCGTGTGCGTCGGAGTCGATCGAGAAGAGGCAACCGGCGTCGCGGGCGAGCTCGATGAGCTTGGTCGGCGGGTCTCTCCGCTCGGGCCGGGAGTTGATCTCGACCGCGACCTCGTGCTCGGCGCACGCCTCGAAGACCTTGCGGGCGTCGAACTGGCTGCCGGGCCGGGTGCCGCGGTTTCCGGTGACCAGCCGCCCGGTGCAGTGACCGAGCACGTTCATCCGGGTCGTGGAGACGGCCGTGACCATCCGCTTCGTCATCTGCTCCTTCTCCATCTTGAGCTTGGAATGGACGCTGGCGACCCGCAGCTGGAGCTTGGCGAGCATCTCGTCGCTCTGGTCGAGGCTGCCGTCGTCGAGGATGTCGACCTCGATCCCCTTCAGCAGGGTGAACCCGTGCCCGGCGAGGTGGTCGTTGACCGCGTCGACCACACCGAGCTGGCGCTCCAGGCGGGCGGCGCTGAGACCGTTGGCGATCGTCAGCCGCGGGCTGTGGTCGGTGAGCACGAGGTACTCATGGCCCAGCTCGATCGCGGTGAAGGCCATCTCCTCGATCGGCGACCCGCCGTCGGACCAGTCGGAGTGGCTGTGCAGGTCGCCGCGGAGCCTGCTCCGCAGCCTCTCCCCCGCTCCGGCAGCGGTCAGCGGACCGCCATGGACGCGCTCGGTGTCCTGCAGCCGCTGCGGAACCTCGCCGCGCGCGGCCTCGGCGATGACCTTGGCCGTGCTCGCCCCGACCCCGCTCAGCTCGGTCAGGGTGCCCTCGGCCGCCCGGCGGCGTACGTCCTCCTCGGAGAGGGGCAGGATCGCTGCCGCCGCGGCGCGGAACGCCTTCACCTTGTAGGTGTCCTCGCGCCCACGCTCGAGCAGGAATGCGATCCGCCGCAGGGCTGCGACGGGGGACAACGGCTCGCCTACCAAATCTTCCTCCAACTATTTTTGCCTCCACAACCGGTGGAGAATGCTTTTCCCTGGTCAAGGTCCTGATTCAACCGAATATTCTCCTTCCGGTCACTTGGTTACTCACAGGAAAGCGCGTGTCTTCCACCGGCTGTCCCCAAGCAAAGCGGGGTTGTCCACATCTTGTCCACAAGCAACACGGAGTGGGACGTTGACGCGCTCCCACATCCTCTTTAAGTTCGATGTCAGTGGGACCCCCGGCGCCGCCGGACGGCCTTCGCAAGGGGAAGGCGAAGGACGATCCAGGCACCGGGGGTCCCTCCAGTTTTCTCCTCATCCCGAGACCTTCGCGAGCGCCTTCGGCAGACCTTCGATGCGTCGTCGAAAGCCCCGAATCCCCCGGTATGACGCCAACACGCCGACACTCGCTTGATAGCCCGTGTTGCCGCAGGAAGCGCCGCGTGTCGTAGGGTCGAGTTGGCTCGTCATGACGAGCTTCCGACGGGCTTCCCTGACAACCCCGTCGCGACGACCAGTTACATATAGGCAAGGAGGCCGTCATGGCGGAGACCTGGAGCGGCGAGTTCTACTGCGTGAAGTGCAAGGAGAAGCGCGAGGCGACCGGTGAGATCCGGGTGAACGACAAGGGCACCAAGATGGCCAAGGCCGTCTGCCCCGTCTGCAGCACCAATCTCAACCGCATTCTCGGTAAGGCCTGACCACTCAGTTCATCCTGAGCCCACGCGGCGGCGTCCCCGGCATGTCCGGCGGCGCCGCCGCCACGTTTTGCCGAAGCGTCAGCCCCGTCGGCCGAGGCGTCACCCACGTGCCAACTCGGCCGACGCGGGTGGCGCCTCGGCAGGTTATCCACAGGCCCTGTGGATTGCTGCTGCAGGAAATCCAGCGCGGTGTGAGACTCCCGGCATGAGCACGCGCTACCGGATTCGGCCGGGGTATGTGGCCGTACGACGTGATGAGAACCGACTCCAGATCGGCATCGACCCGCCACGGCGGGCGATCGTGCAGGACGGCGTGGAGGTACGCCGCCTGCTGACCGACCTCGCCGCGGGCCGGGCGGTCGAGCCCGACCACCTGCCCGGGCGGCACGCGATGCAGCAGCTGGGCAACGCGGGTCTGCTGATGGACGCGGACGGCGGCGACCCGCCGCCACGGGTGGGCTTCGACGGTCCGCCTGCCCTGCTCTCGGCGGCACGGGCGCTGATCGGACCGGCGCCGGCAACGCCGAGCACCCCGGACATCGTCGTGCTCCTCTCCGAGGGACCGCTCGACCGCGAAAGAGCAGACGAGCTGGTGCGCGAGGGCCGGGCACACCTCGTCGTCGAGAGCGGACCCGACACCTGGACGGTGGGCCCGCTGGTCGTGCCCGGGGTCACCGCCTGCCTTCGCTGTGTCGACGCGACGCTCGCCGAGGAGGATGAGCGGAGGGCCGTGGTCGTGAGCCAGCTCGTCGGCAACGAGGTGCCGAGCGACCCGCTGCTGCAGTCCCTCGCGCTCTCCTGGGCCGTACGCGACGCCCGCACCTACCTCGCCGGACGCACCCCCGCGTCGTGGTCGGCGTCGGTGGTCCTCACGCGTGACGACGCGCCCACCGTGCGGCCCTGGCTGCGGCATCCGTACTGCGGCTGCGCCTGGGACCTCATCGCCTCGGCCGGACCGGGCGCGGGCGAACCGGCTTGACCTGCACCGACGCCTCCGGCACTCTTGCGGACATGGTCACGAAGAGCGCACTGCGACGACGAGGCATGGGTCTCTGACCCCGCCTTTGCGTCAGCCTGCCCTCTTCACCTCCTAGGACCACTCTCGTGCACGAGCACACTCTTGCCCTGTCGGCACACCTGCAGGACGCCGTCGTCACCTGCTTCGGCGACGCCTATGCCGGTATCGATCCCGAGCTGCGGCCGGCCACGCGGCCCGAGTTCGGCCACCTCCAGTCCAACCTGCCGCTGCGGCTGGCCGGTCCGCTCGGCCTGCCGCCGCGGGAGATCGGCGCCCGCCTCATCGACGCCATCGACCTCGGCGACATCTCGACAAGCTCGATACATCGCCTCGGCACCCTCGAGCTGGCCGGCGCCGGGTTCCTCAACCTCACCTGGTCCCCCGACGTCCTGAGCTCGGTCGTCGGCGACCTGCTGACCGACCCACACCTGGGCGTACCCACCCCGGAGAGCCCGCAGCGGGTCGTCGTCGACTACTCCTCCCCCAACGTCGCCAAGCCGATGCACGTCGGCCACCTGCGCTCCACGGTCATCGGCGACTCCCTGGCCAGGGTGCTGGCCTACGCCGGCCACGAGGTCGTACGGCAGAACCATCTCGGCGACTGGGGCACGCAGTTCGGCATGCTGGTCGAGGAGCTGCTCGGCGAGGGGCTCACCGATCCGGCGGCCGTCGCCGACCTGGACATGACCGAGCTGCTCGCGCTCTACCAGCGGGCCAAGGCGCGCTTCGACGACGATCCGGGTTTCGCCGTGGCCGCCCGGCAGCGGGTGGTCGCGCTCCAGTCCGGCGAGCCGACCACCCTGGCGCTGTGGCAGGCACTCGTCGACGCCTCGATGGCCGAGTTCGAGGTCGCCTACGGCCGGCTCGGCGTACTCCTGACCGCTGACGACTTCGACGGCGAGAGCCGCTACAACCCGCAGCTTCCGGGCGTCGTCGACGACCTGCGGGCATCGGGCCTGCTGACCGAGTCGGCCGGCGCACAGGTCGTCTACCCCGACGGCTTCACCGGCCGCGACGGCGCGCCGCTACCGCTGATCGTGCGGAAGGCCGACGGTGGGTTCGGGTACGCCGCCACCGACCTCGCCACGATCCGGCACCGGGTCGACGACCTCGCCGTGGACCGGATCGTCTACATCGTCGACCACCGGCAGAGCCAGCACTTCGAGATGGTCTTCGCCGTCGCCCGCGCCGCCGGCTGGCTGCCCGAATCGGTGGAGGTCCAGCACATCGGCTTCGGCACCGTGCTCGGCCCCGACGGCCGGCCGTTCAAGACCCGCTCGGGAGAGACGGTCTCCCTGACCGCGCTCCTGGACGCCGCCGAGGAGGCCGCCGCGGCCAGCTACGCCGGCCCCGAAGTCGTACGCGCCGTGGCCAACGCCGCGGTGAAGTACGCCGACCTCTCCAACAACCTCGCCCGCGACTACGTCTTCGACCTCGCCCGGATGTCGGCCACCACCGGCGAGACCGGCCCGTATCTGCAGTACGCCCATGCCCGGGTGTGCAGCATCCTCGCGCAGGCTCCCCAGCAGACGTACGCCGTCAACGACCTCTCCCACCCGGCCGAGCAGCGGCTGGCGCTGGAGCTGACCGGCTTCGCCCCGGTGGTCGCCAAGGTCGCCGGCACCTTGGAGCCGCATCACCTCACCGCGTACCTCTATGGCCTGGCGACCGCGCTGACGGCGTTCTACGAGAACTGTCCGGTGCTCAAGGCCGAGGGTGAGGTCAGGCAGACCCGGCTCGCATTGTGCGAGGCGACCCGGCGAGTGCTCTCAGAGGGACTCAGGCTCCTCGGGATCGAGGCGCCTCGAAGGATGTGAGCTCACGCCCACCAGTCGGAGTCGAGCTTGGCTTCCATGGAGCGCACGTGACGTCGCGAGCAGGCCTCGCAGAACGACTTCGAACGCCCACGCTCAACCGCGGTGGTCCACGCGAGGAGGCGGTTGGGGTCGGCCTCGTAGCATCCGCAGAAATCGCAGGTCTTCATGTCTCAACGATAGGTCGAAATCCTGCGGTTCAGAGGGTGCAACACCGAAATTCTGCATCACCTGAATGTCAGCGCCGTGTTACCTCCGGGAAGGCAGGACACAGGCGGTGTCGAGGCCCAGAACGTGGTTGAGACGGCCGAACGCCAGCCACGATCCGAGGCACATGCTCAGCTCGACGATCTCGGCATCGGTGTAGTGGGCCGACATCCGGTCCCAGAAGTCCTGGTCGATGCCGTGGTGGTCGATCGCGTAGCGCTCGGCGAACTCGGCGGCGAGCCGGGTGCGGTCGTCGAAGGCGTCGGTCGTACGCCACTGCTCGACCGCCTCGGCGAAGGACTCCTCGACCTTCTCCCCGTCTCGTTCGGTGCGCCAGTCGAGGCAGAAGACGCAGCCGTTGATCTGCGCGATCCGCAACCGGGCGGCCTCGAACTCGCGGAGCCCGAGCGTGGTGTGCTCGTAGACCGCGAGCGAGAGCCCGGCGGCCGCCGGCCCGATGCCAGGGACCATCTCGCCCCAGACGTACTCGATCGGATCCCGCCCGTCGGGGACGTCGACGATCATGCGGTCACACCTTCCTGGGCGGCCTTGGCCGCGCCGAGCCTGCCGGTCGCCGGTTGCAGCGGTACGTCGAGCGCGTCGTAGAGGCCGGGGGCCGAGTCGACGAGCCACTCGATCGCGCCGACGAGCCGCCCGACCGCGGTGGCGTTGCCGCCCGCTGCCCGGTTGCCGGCCTTGTCGGTCGCCTCGACCGTCACCTCGATCCTCGGGTCGCCCTCGATGATCACCCGGTGGGCGCCGTCGCCGTCGGGTGGCGTCGGCCAGTGCGGGGCACAGGAGGGGTGGATGCGGGTGACGTGCTCGACGACGATGAGCGGCTCCCCGGCGACGATCCCCTGGACCTCGAAGCGCACCGCGCCCTGGGTGCCCTTCTCGAAGTCGCCCATCGACTCCGTGGTCACGGTCTCGTCCAGCGGCAGCCGTTCGACGGTCTCCCGGATCTCGTCGAGCTCGACCTCGAGCCCGCGTGCGATCAACCGGACCTGGCCGCCCCACACCATGGTCGGCACGGTCTCCATGAGCATCGGGGCGTCGTAGTCCATCGGCTGCCCCATCCCGACGAGATAGCGGACGGAGTCGGGCTGGTCGTAGGTGGAGTAGTCGAAGATCTCCTGGCACCGGACGACGTCCACGGTGCTGCCCAGGCCGCTGACCAGCAGCGGCAGCACGTCGTTGCCCCACCCCGGGTCGACGCCGGAGACGAAGAGCGACCCGCCGGCCTCGGCGATCGCGGCCAGCACCGGCTCGCGCATCTCCGGCGGAGCGTTGCGCTGGTCGTAGAGCGCATAGAGGGCCGGCGTGACCACCACGGCCCCGGTTCCGAGAGCTCGCACGATGTCGGCGAGGGCCTCGTCCGGACGGATGTCGCCCGATGCGGCGTACACCACCGCCTGCGGACGTGTCGCGAGCACCGCGTCGATGTCGTCGGTGGCGGCGACGCCGAGATCACGGCCGAGCTCCGCGAGGTCGCCTGCGTCCCGGCCGACCTTCTCGGGGTCGTGGACGAGCACGCTCGTCAGCTCGAGTCGTGGATGTGCGTCGACCGCGCGGATGGCGAGTCGACCGATGTTTCCCGTGCCCCAAACGCATGCGCTGACCATGCGATCTCCCTTGCCGGTTGCCCTGTTGGTTTGCTCTGCCGGATTGCGTGAATGTTGCGAACCTGTGACACCCCCACCGGCATACTAGAACATGTTCTAGCAATCAGTGATGAAAAGGGAGGTCATCTTGAGCAACACACCACGAGAGGACAGGTCGCCGGGCCTGTCACGCCGAGGGTTCGTGCTCGGCGCAGGCTCACTGGCTGGTGTCGGGATGCTGGGAGGAGCATTCGGAGCCAGCCCGACATGGGCATCAGCTGCGGCGTCGTCGATCGGTAACGGCGCGCAGGTCCCGGTGTTGGTCATCGGCACCGGCTACGGGGGCTCGGTCGCGGCCCTGCGGCTGGCCCAGGCCGGCATCAACGTCCACATGGTCGAGATGGGGCAGGACTGGTCCACCGTCGCGCCCGGCCCGGACGGCAAGATCCACCCGAAGGTGAGCGCTCCGGACTATCGGTCCTTCTGGATGCGTACGCGGACCAAACAGCCGCTCAGCAACTTCCTCGGCTTCCCCATCGACAAGGACGTCCCGAAGTACGCCGGCATCCTGGACGCCGAGGACTTCGCCGGCATCTCCGTCTACCAGGGACGCGGCGTCGGCGGCGGCTCGCTCGTCAACGGCGGCATGGCCGTCACGCCGAAGCGGGCGAACTTCGGAGCCGTCCTCCCCTCGGTGGACGCCGCGGAGATGTACTCCACCTACTACCCGCGGGCCAATGCCGCCCTCGGCGTCGGATCCGTCGACCCCGACTGGTTCGAACGGACCTCCTACTACCAGTACTCGCGGGTGGGCCGGAAGCACGCTCAGCGCTCAGGCTTCGCGTGGACGTTCGTCCCGGACGTGTACGACTGGAACTACATGGTGGCCGAGGACAACGGCAGCGTGCCGAAGTCGGCGCTGGCCCAGGAGGTCATCTACGGAAACAACCACGGCAAGAGGACGCTGCCGAAGACGTACCTCGCTCAGGCGACCGCCACCGGGAAGGTCACCATCTCCTCTCTGCACCGGGCCACCTCGGTCCGGCCCGCGGCGGCTGGCGGGTATGACGTCGTCCTGGAACAGATCAACACCGCCGGCGACGTGGTGGCGACGAAGACGGTCAACGCGGGCAAGGTGTTCTTCGCGGCCGGCAGCGTCGGCACGAGCAAGCTGCTGGTGAAGATGAAGGCGACCGGCGCGCTGCCGGCACTCAACAGCGACGTCGGCCAGGGATGGGGTGACAACGGCAACGTGATGGTCGGGCGCGCCAACCACATGTGGGACCCGACCGGTGACGTGCAGTCGACGATCCCGTGCTCCGGCATCGACAACTGGGACGCCGGCGGCGCCTTCGCCGAGGTCGCGCCACTCCCCACCGGAATCGAGACGTTCGCGTCCTTCTATCTCGCGATCACCAAGACCCAGCGCCGGGCGGCGTTCAGCTACAACTCGTCCACCGGCAAGGTCGACCTGTCGTGGCAGACCGCATGGAAGCAGGACTCCATCACGATGGCGAAGACCATCTTCGACAAGATCAACCGCACGGAAGGGACGATCTACCGGACCGACCTGTTCGGCACGAACAAGATCTGGGGCGACCACCTGACCTACCACCCCCTCGGCGGCGCCGTTCTGAACAAGGCGACCGACAACTACGGCCGGCTGCACGGTTACAACGGTCTCTACGTCATCGACGGTTCGCTCATTCCGGGCAACACGAGCGTCAACCCGTTCGTCACGATCACCGCCCTCGCCGAGCGGAACATCGAGAGGATCATCGCCACCGACCTCTGACCGGATCGGGGCACAACATAGGACCGGCCAGTCCGAGGGTTTCTCGGACTGGCCGGTCATCTTCCACACCCGCGATCAGAGGGGTGAGGCATGGGGTCCCATCGGGGACTTACAGCGCGCGGGCAAGAGCCAGCTTCGCCTGGACGGCGGCTCGCTCGGCCTTGCGGCCCAGGCGAGCGGCCTTGACGAGGGCATGTCCTCGCCGCAGTTCACGCGCCTCTCCCAGGCGCGCGGACATTTGCGCGCGCGCCAGGTCTTCGTAAAGCAAGTTCATCTGAGTGCTCCGTACTCGGTTGGTGTTCATGTCTGTTGTTCTCCTGCTGGTCAGCGGGCTCCGGCGCCCATGGTCATCACGATCGTGTTCATGGCTGTTGCCTTTCGTCTTTGAAACGGCGTTGGGGTTGATGGTGTTGATCAGGCGGCGTCCTTGCGGGGCCGGCCACGGGGCCGCTTGCGGGGGATCACCTTCCCCTGCAGGAGCAGCTGGCCGCCCCAGACGCCCCAGGGCTCACGCCGGTCGAGGGCGCTGGCGAGGCAGAGCGGCTGCACGGGGCAGGTCGCGCAGAGTGCCTTGGCGAACTCGACGTCGGCAGGAGACTCGGCGAACCACAGCTCCGGGTTGTTGACCCGGCAGGGCAGCTGGTCCTCGTCGTAGCGGTTGGCGCGGTCATGGAGAACGCCGAGAGTGACCTCGGGCTCGAGAATGCTGGTCATATGTACACCTCCTTTGTGACTGATCGCGGGTTTTGAGAAACAGAAAGGCCGCGGATCCCGGGTTTCGGGTTCCGCGGCCTGGAGGCTGCTGTGACTACGTGGTTCTACGTAGTCGGACAGCTCCAGGCTCGAATCCCGTGGGACTTGACCTTGATGGCATCCGCCTGCGGGGACACGAGTCCCTCGACGCGCGTGCCGTAACCGGCGCCCATAAAGGCACCGGCAGCCGGGGTGGCCCAGGTCGGGCTGGACAGCTCGGGGTGGCCGCACGCGGACATGGCGATGCCATTGATCGGCGTCTTGATCTGGTTGATCTTCACTGGGGCCACCTCCTTCGGGGCTGTCGGGCGCGCTTCAACGGCGCGCGGTTTTACTTGATGAAGGAACAGTAACCGGCCGGGCATGTCGGCCGCAAACGATTAAACCGGTTGATTTCGAGGAATTTCTTTGAAGGGTTTTCAGGCGTCCGCGGCGATCACATCAAGGACTTCCGAGCCGTACGTCTCCACCTTGCTGCGGCCGATGCCGGCGATGCGCTGCAGATCCTGGAGGGTTCCCGGCTTCTGCTCGGCGATCTGCTCCAGGGTCGCGTCGGTGAAGACCACGAACGCAGGCTTACGGATCGCCTCGGCGGTCTCCTTGCGCCACTGCTTCAGCCGGCCGTAGAGCTCCTCGTCGTAGGGCGCGTCACAGCCCTCGTGACGGCCCATCCGCTTCTCGGCCGCCGAGCCGAGCGGCCCGCCGCAGGCGTTGCACATCCGGGCCTTCCCGGAGCCGGGGCGCCGCGTCGGCACCGCGGACCGAGTCGGCCGCAGCGGGTCTAGGAACCGCGACGGCCTGCGCCGCGCGGCCTGGCCCGGCTGGCGCGCCAGCGCCCAGGACAGGGTCAGGTCCACCCGCGCCCGGGTGAGGCCGACGTAGAGCAGTCGCCGCTCCTCCTCGATCTCGGCCGGGGTCGGCTCCTCGCCGCGAAGGATGAACGGCATCGTGCCGTCCTGGAGGCCGACCAGGAACACCGAGTCCCACTCCAGACCCTTGGCGGCGTGGAAGGTCGCCAGGGTCACACCCGACGGGACCGGCGCGTGCTGTTCGGACGCACGGCGGTCGAGCTCGGCGACGAGGCCGGCCAGGTCGCCGCCGGCCGCGGAGAAGGTGCGCGCCTGGTCGATCAGCGCCTGCCACGACTCCCAGCGGTCGCGGGTCTGCCCCCGCCCCTCGGGCGGTTCGGAGGTCCAGCCCATCCCCGCGAGGATCCCGTGGACCGACTCCAGCAGCTCGTCACCGATCACGGCACCCTGGCCGCCTCGCGCCGCGCCGCGGATCCGGGTCACCGCCTCGCGGACCTCGGGTCGGTCGAAGAATCGGGCGGCCCCGCGCAGGACGTACGGGATCCGGCGCGCGGTGAGCGCGTCCTCGTACGCCTCGGACTGGGCGTTGATCCGGAACAGGATCGCCATCTCGTTGTAGGGCTTGCCGGACTGGTGCAGACGCAGGATCTCGGCGGCGACGCCCTCGGCCTCGGCGACCTCGTCGGGCTGCTCGACGTGTTCGACCGCCGGCCCCGAGTCGCGCTGCGCCTGCAGCTGGACACCGGCGCTCGGCGTACCTTCCAGGATCTTGTTGGCGGCCCTCACGACCTGCGGCGAGGAGCGGTAGTTGCGGACCAGCTCGACCGAGGTGGCGCCGGGGTGCTTCTTCGGGAAGTCACGCAGGTAGGCGGCGTCGGCTCCGGCGAAGGTGTAGATCGTCTGCGCCGGGTCGCCGACGACGCAGAGCTCGCTGCGCCCGCCCAGCCACAGGTCCAGCAGCGCCGACTGCAGCGGCGAGACGTCCTGGAACTCATCGACGGTGAACCACTTGTACTGCCGCCTGACCTGCGCCGCGACGCGCTCGTCGTGCTCCAGGAGCCCGGCGGTCAGGAGCAGCACGTCCTCCATGTCCATCCGCGCCTGGGTGCGCTTGACGTCCTCGTAGGCCGCATAGATGTGTCCCACCATCGATGGGGTCAGACCGCCGACCTCCCGGCCCCGAGCCTCGGCCGACTTCGGGTAGTCGTCGGGGTGGACGTTGGAGACCTTCGACCACTCGATCTCCGAGGCCAGGTCGCGCGCCTGGGCCTGGTCGACGTTGATCCGCTGGCGCTGGGCGGCCGCGCGGATGAGCGGGATCTTCGACTCGGTCAGGTTGGGCAGCTCGGTGCCGTAGACCTTCGGCCAGAAGAACCGCAGCTGGCGCAGCGCCGCGGAGTGGAAGGTCCGTGCCTGGACCGCGCCGGCACCCATCGCCCTCAGCCGCTGCCGCATCTCCCCCGCCGCCCGGGTGGTGAAGGTGACCGCGAGGACCTCCTGCGGCGCGTAGACGCCGGTGGCGACGCCGTAGGCGATCCGGTGGGTGATCGCCCGGGTCTTGCCGGTCCCCGCACCCGCCAGCACCCGGACCGGACCCCGCAGTGCCTCCGCCACCCGGCGTTGCTCAGGGTCGAGGGCGGCGAGGAGGGACTCGGGGGTCATGGGCGGGAAGAACTCCTCGGGGTGGGAACGTTATGCCTTGCAGGCCAAGACTATTGGCTCGCACCGACAGTTCTGATGAGGAGAGCCCCCGATGAGCAGCTTCACGATGTACACCACACCCTGGTGTGGATATTGCCAGCGACTCAAGGGTCAGCTCGGCCGTGAAGACATCACGTTCGACGAGGTCGACATCGAGCAGGTCCCGGAGGCCGCGCAGATCGTCGAGCAGGTCAACGGTGGCAACCAGACCGTCCCGACCCTCGTCTACGCCGACGGCACCGCGATGACCAACCCGTCGATCGCTCAGGTCAAGGCGAAGCTCGCCGAGCTGGTCTGACACCGGTCACCACGAGCCGGGTAGCTCCCCGCCGTACCACTCCTCGACCAGCGAGCGGCTGATCGAGATGCCGCTGGGCAGCTTGATCTCACCGCTCTCCGCGACCGCGGCGAGCTCCGCGCGGGTGAACCAGCGCGCCTCGCGGATCTCGTCCTCGTCGACGGTGATCTCGTCCGACGCCGCACGCGCGAAGAAGCCGAGCATCAGGCTGGCCGGCAGCGGCCAGGGCTGGTTGCCGAAGTAGTCGACCTGCCCGACTCGTACGCCGACCTCCTCGGCGACCTCGCGACGGACCGCGTCCTCGAGCGACTCCCCCGGTTCGACGAAGCCGGCGAGGGTGGAGAAGTTGGGCGCGGGCCAGCGGGTGTGGTTGCCGAGCAGACAACGCTCCTCGTCGCTCCCGGGCTCTCCCGACGTCACCAGCATGATCACCGCCGGATCGGTACGCGGGAAGCTCACGTGTCCATTCGCGCAGGCCAGCTCGTGGCCGGCTGCGCGCGGGTCGAGGCTGCCGCCGCACCGGGAGCAGAACCGGGTCGCCCGGTGCCACTCGGCCAGGCCGATCGCGTGCATCAGGAAGCTCGCCTCGGTCGTGTCGGCGAGCAGCGCGGGGAAGAGCCCGCGCAGGTCACGCCATGTCTCATCGGCCTCCTCGCGCCCGGTGAGCACCGCGAACCGGGCACCTTCGGCGGTGTCGCCGAGGAGCAGCCGGATCCCCTCCGGAGATTCCTCCGGAGTACGCCACCTCACGCCGGTCCTGCCTGACGGCTCGACCCTGTTGCCCGCGACCACGAGGACCCTCGTGGTCTCGTCCGACCAAGCCTTGTCGACCCAGCCGTCGTCGGCGCGCAGATGGCCGGAGCGGTCGTGGGGATCCTGAATGATTCGCAGATGGATGGGCAGCTTCGGGGAGTCCACCCGTCAGAGCCTAGGAGGTGGGTATAAGTTCCGCGGCGTGGATCGGTTCTGGCGTATCGCCGCTGTCGTCTCCGTCGTGGTCGCCTTGGCGATCAACGTCTACATCGCCTGGGGCTCCAACCTCTCGTTCATGTACGACGAGATCGGGACCGTCATCCATGGACGGACCGTCCTCGGGCTCGACTCGCCGCAGCTGAACACCCCCGGCTACTACCCCGGGTGGGGCGTGCTGTTGGCGCCGTTGTGGCTGGTCACGTCGAACGTCTTCACGTTCTACAAGCTGGCGATCGTCGTCGGTCTGGTGATCAGCATGCTCACGATCTGGCCGCTGGCTCGGGTCGCGGTGCGGCTCAGCGGGGTCACCCCGGCGCAGGGTGTGGTCGCCGGCGCCATCGTGATGGCCCTGCCGCCCCGCGCGATCCAGGCCGACTACATCCTCTCCGAGCGGCTGGTCACGCTGCTCGTCGTCCTGGCCACCCTGGTCGCGTTCCGGCTCTGGGAGAAGCCGACCTACCGCGGCGTACTCCTGCTCAGCCTGCTCACCGCGCTCGCTCTCTTCTCCCACGCCCGGATGCAGGTCTTCGTGGCCGCGGTCTGCCTGTGGCTGATCTTCTTCCTCGTGCGCAGGTGGCAGGTCGCCCTCGTCGGGCTGATCGCCACCGGCGTGCTCGCATTGGTCGCCAACAAGGCCGCGCTCTGGTTCCACGCGCAGCTGGTGCCGTGGAAGTTCATCCAGGCGCAGGGATTCTTCGAGAAGGTCACCCAGGCCAACCCGCGCTACTGGGTCGACACCTTCGCCGGCGAGGCCTGGACGCAGATGATCGGCAGCTTCGGCGTCGTGGTCGTCGGGCTCGTCGTGGTGACCGCCCTGTTCTGGAAGGAGCTCCGCTCGCGCCAGGTGGGGCCGGCCGGGTTCGTGCTGATCGCGGCCGGGTCGATGTACGTCCTCAGCTGCCTGAACTGGGGAACCGAGTACTCGCTGTTCACCATGGAGTGGCGGCGCTTCGACTACTGGATCTACGGCCGCTACATCGACCCCGTCTTCGCCGTCCTGGTGCTGGCCGGGGTGTGCGCGGCGATCCAGGCCGTACGCTCCCGCGCGGTCCTCGTCTGGACGTGGGTGATCGTCGCCGGGATCTCGCTGGTGACCATCCTCGTCGTCGCCCCCGACGCCCCCACCTGGGCCTACACCACCCCAGCGCACATCCCCGGCGCGATCCCGTGGTGGTGGGCGCTTCCGGACGGAGAGTTCCCGCAGCCGGGACCGATCCCGTCGTTCACCAACGACAACCGCTTCTGGCTGATCGCGACCCTGTGCGCCCTGGTGCCGCTGGCGATCTGGACCCTCCTCGCGGCCCTCTCCCGGTTCAGCCCTCGGCTGAGCTCACCGACGGCTGACCGAGTGCGCTCGGTCGTCGTCACCGCGCTCGTCCTGGTCGTGGGCACCGCCGGCTCTGCCGTCGCCGACGTCGCCTCCGACGATTTCCACGACCGCTTCGACCACGCCACCCCGGTCGTCGACGACCTGCGCTCGATCCTGGCCGAGCACCCCGACGCGGTCGTCGCCTACGACGACAACTGCCCCCGCCGCCCCTCGGCGATGAACTCCGAGCGCAACTGGCTGATGTGGTGGATGCTGCCCACGATCGTCGAGCGCGAGTGGGAGTGGGGCGACGACATCGTCTTCTCGTGCCCCTCCGGCGAGCCGGCGTTCGTCACCGGCGCGGTGATGCTGCGCGAGCGGCCGTTCCCGTATGCGACCGTCTGGATCCTGCCTGGCGATCTGCTCGACTCGTTGCGTGAGTCTGGGGAGTTGCCGGAGGTTGCTCGGACGGTCGAGTAGCTTCGGGGTTGGGCTGGGCCGCCGACCCGTTCTTCGAGGGTCTTCTCAACCTGGCCCGGAGTCAAGGACGGCCTGCGGCCGCCGGCTGCGCCGGTCGCCTTCGGCGATCCTTGACACCGGACCATGTCGAGAAAAAGAGTTGGCTGGCTATCGGGGCGGCGGCCCGGGTGTGGCCACGGCACACGCACCCACGGCAGGTGACCGCTCCACGCCTGGACCAGACATGGGGTCTCCGGGTGGAAGAAAATTTTCTTCCACGCGCCAACCCCACCCCAGGCCAGGCTCCCTCTGAGGCGAACGAAAATTCGTTCGCCTCACCGAACTAGCTGCAGAGCTGGTCCCCGGGCGGAAAGAAAATTCCTTCCACCGGTCGGCTCACCCCAGTCCCCAAGCCCCTACCCAACCCATACCGCTGCGCCAAACCCCTGCCGCCGACCCGATAGCCAGCCAAAATTCTCGACGAAGCCCGGTGTCAAGGATCGCCGAAGGCGACCGGCGAAGCCGGCGGCCGAAGGCCGTCCTTGACTCCGGGGTTCGGCGAGAACACCCTCCAAGAACGGGTCGGCGGCAAACCCCAACCACAAATAAGCGCCGACAAAACGAGCGCCGAAAACGAAGGCCCTACCGATCCCCACCCACGATCCCCTCCAACTCCTCCCGCCCAGGAAGAGCAGAAGGCTCGACCAGTCGACCAGAGCGCACGTAGTAGAACGCAGCCCGAACCCGCGACAACGGCACCCCCATCAGCTCAGCCCACCCAAGCCGATAGAGAGCCAGCTGGAGAGGATCCGCGTTCTGGGTCTGGTTGGTCTTCCAGTCCACGATCAGGAAACCCCCGTCGGGCTCCTGGTAGACCGCGTCGATCCGGCCACGTACGACCTGACCTGCCAGGACGATCGCGAAGGCCGCCTCGACCCGGTACGGCGGGCGGTCGGCGAACGGGCCCTGCTCGAAGGCGGCGATGACCTCCTCGAGACCGGACTCGTCCTCGATACCGTGGTCGGCGCGACCGGGTAGGTCGTCGGGGTCGAAGAGGTCCTGCTGGCCGAAGCGGGCTTCGACCCAGGCGTGGAACCGGGTGCCGAAGCGGGCCTGGGAGGACGGCTTGCGGGGCATCGGGCGGACCAGGTCGGCGGCGAAGCCGAGCGGGTCGTCGCGCAGCTTCGACATGGCGGTGGCCGACAGCGACGAGGGGAGCGGTACGACCACCTCGGGAGCGCGCTCGCGCTCCGCCTCGGTGAGCAGTCGCTCGATCTCCTCGTCCCACTGGTTCACCGTCTCGAGCAGGGTGAGGTCATCGAGATCGTCGGGCCCCGGCCCCACCTCCCGAACCAGCCTCGCCGCCTCCAGACGGCGCTCCACCTCGGGGGTGTGGTGGTTGATCGGCCAGGGCAGGTCGACCTCCTGCGCGGCGTACGGATTCTCCTCCTCACCCTTCACGACAACGTCCGCCCACCGGTCGGGCTTGGCTCCCCACTGGAGCAGCGCCTCGCGGGTCTTCTCCACGTAGACCGACGGCCCACGCCCCTCCTTGAGCGAGGGTGACCAGCGCCAGCACGAGACGAACTGGATGTGGCGGGCGCGGGTCCAGGCGACGTACGCCAGCCGGAGCTCCTCGACGCGCTCGTGCTCCTTGCGCTCGGCGAGGAGCTCGTCGATCGAGTCGGCGTCGTGACCCTGGAGCTGCGGCAGGTCGTCGCGGTCGCCGCGGAGCGCGGCAGGCATGACCGAGGGGACGGTCAGCCACGACGAGCGCGTCTGGCCGGTGGGGAACTTCTTGTGGGTGACTCCGACCAGGAAGACGACGTCCCACTCCAGCCCCTTGGCTCGGTGGACGGTGAGCAGCTTGACCGAGTCGGCCTCCGAGGGCGTGGCGACGTCGAGACCCTGGCCGTATTCGTCCTCCGCCTCCAGGTAGGCCAACAGCGCGGCGAGGGTGACCTGGCCGTCGAGACCCTCGAAGTCGGCGACCGCCTGGACGAAGAGGTCGAGGTTGTCGCGCCTGGCCGAGGCCGCCGGAGAGACCGAGGCGGCCAGCTCGACGTCGATGCCGGTGACGTCGATGATCCGCCGGACCAGGTCGAGGAGCGGCTCGTTGACCGCGCGACGCAGCCCACGGAGCTCCTCGGCGAGGAGCTTGAACCGCTCCCTGGCCTGCGGGGAGTAGTCGTAGTC
This sequence comes from Nocardioides sp. NPDC127514, assembly GCF_040302125.1. Classification (NCBI taxonomy): domain Bacteria; kingdom Bacillati; phylum Actinomycetota; class Actinomycetes; order Propionibacteriales; family Nocardioidaceae; genus Nocardioides; species Nocardioides sp. NPDC127514. The sequence continues at coordinate 26,381 of NZ_JBEORF010000034.1, forward strand.
GGAGGGGTCGCCCGGATCCTCCAGGGCATCGTTGAGCGAGGGGATCTCGGTGGGGTCGGTGCCCTCGACCGCCGCCTCCAGCTGCCGCTCGATATCGGCGAACTCCTCCGCGCCGCCGACGACGCCGGCCAGGTCGCGGGAGCGCCGGCCCAGGATGGCCAGGTCGCGCGGCCCGATCGCCCACCGCGGACCGGCGAGCAGCGTGAGCAGCGCGGCGTTGGCGGTGACATCGTGGAGCAGCTCCATGGTGGCCACGACCTCGGCCACTTCGGGCAGCCGGAGCAGCCCCTTCAGGCCGACGATCTCGACCGGGATCTCGCGAGCGGTGAGCGCGTCGAAGACCGCTGCCGCCTGCGAGTTGTCCCTGGTCAGGACTCCGATCTCCTTCCACTCCCCGACCGCCTCGTGGGCCTCGATCACCTTGTCGGCGAGCCAGAGGAGCTCATCGTCGTACGTCTCGTGGACGTGCACCTGCACCTCACCGTCGCGCGCGCCCTCGGCGGCAACCAGGCGCTCCTTCTCGCGGCCCTCGTAGAGCTGGGCGGCCAGATGGTTGGCGGTATCGAGGATGCGCGCGTCGGAGCGGCGGTTGACGGTCAGGGAGTAGGCCGGCCGACGCCCGTCCTTCGTCGGGAAGTCGCGGCCGAACTCGAGGATGTTGCTCACTGAGGCGCCGCGCCAGCCGTAGATCGCCTGGTTGGGGTCGCCGACGGCGGTGACGGGATGTCCGTCGCCGAAGAGGCGGGCGAGCATCTGGGCCTGGGCCACCGAGGTGTCCTGGTATTCGTCGAGCAGCACGACCTTGAACTTCCCGCGCTCGATCTCACCGACCTCGGGTGTCTCCACGGCCAGCCGGGCGGCCAGCGCGATCTGGTCGGAGAAGTCCATCAGCCCGAGCCGGTCCTTGAGCCGCCGATAGCCGTCGACCAGGTCGAGCAGCTCGTAGCGCTTGTCGATCGCGTCGATCGCCTTCTCGACCTTGGTCAGCTTGGTCTTGACCCGCTTTCCGTCGGCCAGCTGGGCGTTGAGGTCGGCCACCTCGAGCGCGAACAGCGACCGCTCGTTGCGGTCGTAGGCCCGCAGCGTGGCGGGGTCGACCAGGTGCTCGGAGAGCTCGGAGTCGAGCGCGAGCAGCTGCTGGACGGCCAGCTTCGGATAGTCGGTCAGCTTCTCCACCGGGTGGGTGTGCCGGGCTACGGCTCGAGCCGCAAGCTGGTAGCGGGTCGCGTCGGCGATCAGTCTGGTGTCGGGCTCGTGGCCGATCCGCAGCCCGTGCTCGGAGAGCAGGCCGGAGGCGTAGGAGTGGTAGGTCGCCACGGTCGGCTCGGTGGGCTCGTCGTCCTCCTCACCGGGCCGCGGCGGACCCTCGCGTCGCTCGGGCCACAGCCCCGCCTTCTGCAGCGACTCCTTGATCCTGGTGGCCAGCTCGGCGGTCGCCTTCGTGGTGAAGGTCAGACCGAGCACCTCGCCGGGAAGTACGCGGCCGGTGGCGACCACCCAGACGACTCGAGCGGCCATCACCGCGGTCTTGCCGGATCCGGCACCGGCGATCACCACGGCCGGCTCCAGCGGAGCCGTGATCGCGCGGAACTGCTCCTCGCTGTAGAGCCAGTCGTGGCCCATCAGCTTGGCGAGCTCTTCGGGGGTCTCGACCTTCATGGCGGAACTCATCTCAGTGGTCACGACAGCACCGATCCCGAGGTCTGCGCCGGGCAGAGCGCGACGAACTGGCACCGGTCGCACTGCTTGCCGGGCCTGGCCACGAACTCCTCGGCCCGGACCGTCGCCACCGCCTTCTCCAGCTGGGTGATGATCTCGGGCGGCTCGGGTGCCTGCACCTGCACCTTCGGCAGCTCGCTGCCCGAACCCGCCGGATGGCGCAGCTGGATCAGCTCCGCTCCCCCGGAGGTCGCCCCAGGCGCGAGCTCGGACGCGGCGCCGTGCTCGACGGCCAGCTGGTAGAGGCCGAGCTGGCCGTGCTCCTTGACCTCCTGCGCGGTGGGCGGATACTTCCCGGTCTTCAGGTCGACGACGACGATCCGGCCACTCTCGTCCAGCTCGAGGCGGTCGGCATACCCGTTCAGCCGCACCGTCTCCCCGCTGGGCAGCGATACCTTCGCGGTCAGCTGCTCCTCGAAACCGATCACGGTCCGCGCGCCGGGGCGCCGGTGCCAGGTCAGGAACCGGGCCAGCACATCCTGGACCGCCTCGCGCTCGCGGGCAGCGGACCACGGCGTACGGAACTCGAGGCGGCCCCAGACCTCGTCCACGAACGGCATCAGGTCCTCGACGGTGGCGGCGTCGAGGTCGCCGCGAGCGAGCTGCTCGGCGATCGCGTGCACGACCTTCCCGAACCCCTGGCTCGAGGAGTCGGTGACGGCACCGCCCGCTTCGCGGGCCAGGAACCACTGCGCGGGGCAGGTCAAGATCGCCTCCAGCGCCGATGCGCTCAGCGTGATCGGACGGTCCTCGGGACGCACCGCGGCCGAGGCGTACGTCGGGGCCCGCAGCCCCCACCAGGTCGACGGGTCCGCGGCGAGCGCGATCCGCTTGCCGCGCACCTCGGTCGCGGCCAGCTTCTGCAGCCTTCTCGCGGCCGCCTCGCGCAGCGCGTCGGGTTGGGCCGGATCGGCGGCGGTGCGGCGCAGCTCGGCGATCAGACCGGCCAGCGACAGCGGTCGCGTCGGCCGGCCGACGCGGTGACGGATCTGGTCCTCGCGCAGGCCGAGCTCGTTGATGAACCGCGAGGGCTGGTCACCGTCGTCGTCGGGCGACTTCACCGCGGTCACGACCAGCCGGGACCGGGCGCGGGTGGCGGCGACGTAGAAGAGCCGGCGCTCCTCGGCGAGCATCGCAGTCCGGGTCAGTGGCGGCAGCAGCCCGCCGTGACGGCCGTCCGGCAGCGCCGGGGCGATCCGGTCGGGCCCGAGGAGCGAGTCGCGCCGGCGTAGGTCGGGCCAGGCGCCCTCCTGGACGTGGGCGACGACCACGAGACCCCACTCCAGCCCCTTGGAGCGGTGGGCGGTGAGCAGCCGCACCGCCGAGCCGCGCACACCCTTGTCGGCCAGGGTGTCGGCCGGGATCTCCTGGGCACGGAGCGTGGCCAAAAAGGTCTCCACCGAGGTGAACTCCTGGCGGCCTTCGATCTTGGCGGCGGTGTCGAAGAGCGCCACGACCGCGTCCAGGTCACGGTGGGCCAGCCGCGCCGCGGCACCGCCAGACTCCACCTGCGCCCGCAACCGCTGCCCCCACTCGGCACCGTCCCACAGCGTCCACAGCACCTGCTCCGCTCCGGCCCCCTCCTTCAGCGCGGCCCGGGCCTCGGCGAGAAGGACCGCGAGCCGGCGTACGCGCCCCAGCACCCGCTCCTCACCGTCCCCGTTCTCCTCCGGGTCGAGCAGCGACGGATCGAGCACGGCACGGCGCACGAGATCGTGGGCGGCGACGTCGGGGAACCTCGCCCGCAGGGTGCGGGTGAGCGCGCGGACATCGGTGGCGTCGAGGCCGCCGAGAGGACCGGTGAGCAGCTCCTCGCAGCGGTCGGGGCGTACGTAGCGCTCGTCGAGGTCGGATTCGACGTCGGCGTCGACGACGATCCCGAGCGCGTCGAGGAGGACCGCGGCGGCGGGCTCGCGGACCAGCGGGGTCTCGTCGGCGGCGACCTCGACCGGTACGCCGGCGGCGGTCAGCGACCGGCGCAGCTGCGGGATCGAGGTGCGCCCCGAGCGCACCAGGACAGCCATGTCGGACCAGTCGATGCCGTCCTCGAGATGCGCGCGACGGAGCAGGTCGGCGATGTGCTCGGTCTCGGCACGGTCGGTGTCGAAGGTGAGCACCTCGGCCCGGCCGGGGTCCTGGGCAAGCGGGTGCGGGTTGCGGAAGGTGTCGTAGGCCGCGGCCGGGATCGAGCCGCGCACCGAGATGCCCGCCGCGATCGACCGCGACGCCCGCAGCAGCCGCGACCCGAACCGGCGGGTCGTCCCGAGCGCCACCACCGGCGCATGCCGGCGCTCCCGGGTGAGGAACTGCGAGGGGAAGTCGAGGATCCCGTTCACGTCCGCGCCCCGGAACCCGTAGATCGACTGGTCGGGGTCACCCACCACGATCAGGTCGCGCCCATCACCGGCCAGCGCCTGCAGCAGCGCGACCTGGCTCGGGTCGGTGTCCTGATACTCATCCACGAACACGCAGGCGAACTCGGCCCGGAGCTCGGCAGCGTGCCGCTCGGCCTCGATCACCCCACGCATGATCAGGTCGGGGTAGTCGATCGCCGACTGCGCACCGAGCACGTCGAGATACTGCTCCAGGAACCACCCGGCAGCGACGAACTCCTCGATGCCCTCCTCCCTGCCGAGCGCCACCAGTTGGTCGGGGTCGAGCCCGCGCTCGCGCGCCCGCGCGATCACGGTCTGCACCTCACGCGCGAACCCGCGGGTGCCGATCGCCATCCGGAACCGCTCCGGCCACCTCACCGACTCCGGGTGGTCGGCCAGCAGCTCCTGCAGCACCACATCGGCCTCCGGCGCGGAGAGCAGCGTCAGCGGGGCGGCGTAGAGCTCGGCCGGTGCGTAGCGGCGCACCAGCCCGTAGGCGAAGGAGTGGAAGGTCGAGGAGACCGCCCCCGACAGCGTCCGCCCCAGCCGAGCGGTCACCCGGTCGCGCAGCTGCTCGGCGGCCTTGCGGGAGAAGGTCAGCGCCAGCAGCTGGTCAGGACGTACGCCGCGGTTCTCGATCCGGTCGACCACCGCCTCCACCAGCGTGGTCGTCTTACCGGTCCCTGGTCCGGCCAACACCAGCAGCGGTCCGCCGGGGTGCTCCACGACCGACCGCTGGTGCTCGTCGAGCACCGGCACGCCGGCAGCGCTCGGCGGCGGGGCAAGGCGGTAGGCGACACTCACGGGTCCCACCCAATCAGACTGCACCGACAGTTTTCAGGCGTCCCCTCGTGCCTCGTGCCCGAGCCGCATCCGCACCGCGACCACGTCGTCGAGATCGATCCCCTCCGCCTTCCGGACGACCACCTTCAACGGCAGCAGATAGGTGCCGTCCTTGGGGAAGAGCGCGGTGGTGAAGGTGGTCGCGCCGATGGTGGCGGTGACGGCGACCTGGCCCCAGTACTCCAGACCCTTGGCATCCTCCTTAAGGTCCTCGGCGTCCTCGACGGGCATCGGCACATAGTAGAACGGCGCCGGCCCCCGCCACTCGATGACGGCTCCTTCGAACGCGTACTCCATCTCCTACTCCGCAGCGCCTGGTTCCGCGACGAGCTCGAAGTCGTCGAAGTCGAAACCTGGTGAGACCACGCAGGAGACGAGCGCGTCCTCGGCCGAGGGGACCGTACGCTGCCACACCCCCGCCGGCACGACCGCCTGCGGCACCTGGCCGGCGGCGACGTCCACCCCGACGAGCACGGTCTCCCCCTCGACCGGCGCCGAACCGGCGCCGCCGAACTGCAGCGACACGACGCCCGTGTGCGCCAGCCAGATCTCGTCCGAGGTGACGCGGTGCCACGCGGACGACTCCCCGGCCAGGAGCCGGAAGTAGATCAAGGTCGCGGTCGGGCGCACCCGGCCGTCGGGCAGGGTGACGGTCTCGGCGGCAGCCCAGGTCTGTCGGAAGGCACCGCCTTCGGGGTGCGGCGCGAGGTCAAGAGCGGAGGTGATGGAGTCAGCGGTCACCCGGCTCATTGTGCCGGGTCTCGTCGGCCGGGTCGTCGGGGAAGCGCGGGTCGCCGAGCAAGTACTGCCAGAACAATCCCGGCTCCTTGTGCGGCAACGGCTTCGGACCACCGACCGACCGGCCCTCGACCGCGTCCCAGATCGCGTCGACGGGACGGGCCACGCGGCGTACGACCTTTCCGGACAGGCCGGTGTGCGGAAGGTGGGGGTGCGGACGCGAGGGTGCCCGGCGCTCGGACACCGCGAGCCGTTCGGCGACCAGCACGAGCACGTCGTCGGAGGCCTCCTCGGCGAGGCGCGAGACCAGCTCGTCCTCCCTCACCTCCTGGTCGATGAGCGCCTCCTCGACCTCGCCCCACAGGGTGGGCCACGCATGGGTGGTCTCCCAGGTGGAGCCGTACTCGTGCGCCTTCACGTGGAAGAGCAGCACCTCCAGGTGCCGCGCCGTGGGGAGGTACTCGTGGACCAGAGCGGATCCGTTCTCGACGTGGGCGGAGACCGCCGGCAGCAGCGCCTCGTCCACCGCGTGCAGGTGTCGGGCCGTACCGGCGTTGAACTGGTCGATCGGTGGGCAGCCCCGCCGGGTCTGCTCGGGCTTGAGGATGATGCTCCGTGCGCGGGCCAGGCGCCCGGCGAGCTCGTCGTGCTTGTGTCGCAGCTCTTCCTGCAACACGGTCGTGGTGGCCATCTGCCTCACCTCGGCTGCTAGAGAGGGTCCACCCTCCAGAGTGCGCCCCTTCTCAGCCGTGCGCAACAGGCAATCAGATGTCGGCTGGCCGCTCGTTGTAGACCCCGGCCACGTCCTGGCCGCTCAGCGCGGCGATCGCCTCCATGACCTCGTCGGTGAGAGCCCGGCGGGCCTTGCCAAGAGGTACGCCGTCGAAGCGGCCGGCCACCTGGATCGGCTTCCCGAACTCGACCGTGACCTTCGCCAGCCGCGGCAGGCTCGACCCGACCGGCTGGAGCTCCGCGGTCCCCCGCAGGCCCACCGGCACCACGGGCACACCGGCGGTCAGCGCCAGGTGCGCCACCCCGGTGCGTCCGCGGTAGAGCCTGCCGTCGCGCGACCGGGTGCCTTCCGGGTAGATCCCGAACGCCTCACCCTTGTTGAGGACCTCCAGGGCCACCTCCAGCGAGCCGAGCGCGGCCTGCGGGTCGTCGCGGTCCACGGGCAGCATCCCCATGCCCTCGAACCATGCCCTCTGGGCAGCGCCCTTGAGCCCGGTGCCGGTGAAGTAGTCGGACTTGGCCAGGAAGTGCACCGGCCGAGGCGAGACCGACGGGATCACGATCGAGTCGGCGAAGCTGAGGTGGTTGCTGGCCAGGAGCACGCCCCCGGTGCGCGGGACGTTCTCTGCCCCCGTCACCGTGGGGCGCCAGACGGCCCGTAGCAGGGGTGGCACGACGGCGTGGAGGACGCGATACATCACGTGCTCATCGTAGGCGGCAGCCACATCGCCGCGCGCAGGTCCACCGCCCCCGAGACGCGGCGCGGCGTGCCCTCCTCGAGATAGGCCTGCCGCGCCTCCTCACCGTGTGAGGCGGGGAGCGAGCCATCGGCCCGCACCACCCGCCACCACGGCATCCCCGCGCCCTCGCGCGCCATCACCGAGCCGACCTGCCGAGGCCCGCCTCCGAACTCGTCGAAGAGGGCATCGGCGATCGCGCCGTACGTCGTCACCTGCCCGCGTGGGATCTGCTCGACAAGACGCAGAACGGCTTCGACGTACGCCTCCCGATCGGTCATGCCGCGCACATTAGCGCGGTCTCACAGGATCGGGCTGAACGGCTCCGTGCCGTTGACCAGGCGCAGCCCGGAGATGCCCGAGTGCGCCTGGGCGTACTTCAGCTCGAGGTCCATGTCACCGATGTTGTTGGACCCGGCGAGCGGGAGCAGGCCCAGGGTCGACAGGGTCCCGACCGCCTTGCCGTCGGCGTTCAGGAAGCCGGAGCCGGAGTCACCGGGGATGCCGGGGGTGAGGTTGTAGAGCGGGTGGGACCAGCGGGTGCCGTTGACGCTGTCACCGAGCGAGAGGCCGATCTTCGGCGAGAGCAGGTCCACGTCGGCGCGCACCGAGGAGTTGCCGTAGGAGTAGACCTTGTCGCCGGCGACGGTGCCGTCGGTGTCGATGCCCGTCGGACCGCCCCAGATCGGCACGCTCGGGTTGACCTTGCCGGCGTCGGCGGCGTTCACCTTGACCAGGGCGAAGTCGTTGTAGGCGCAGGTGTTCTCGTCCTTGGTGCCCGACTGCTGCATGGTCAGCCAGGACGAGTACGCCAGCTTGCCCTTGCCCAGCACGGTGCCCTCGCTCAGCAGAGAGCCGCCCTCGTTGAAGGTCACCTCGGTGCCCAGCGGGAGCGACTTGGCGGCGCAGCCGTTGGTGTCGGTGGCCTCACCGAGACCCGCACAGTGGGCGGCGTAGCCGACGTAGACGTTCGAGGCGGAGTCGGCGAAGACGAAGTTGGCGGTGCACTGGGCACCATCGGTGTACATCATCACGCCCGGGGTGATGGTGGCCGTGTCGGCAGGGGCCCAGGCGTGGGCCGCAGACGGGATCAGGGCCGGGACGAGCGCGGCGGTCAGGGTGCCGGCGGCGACGGCTGCGGCGCGGCGTACGGAACGGCGAGTGCGGAGCATGTGGGGGCCTCGGTCTGTAGGTGATGTGACTCACAAGTAACGAGGCTCGCCTGCCCTGGGTTACGGATCGGCCACCACCACGGTGTTGCCCTGGAACGAGGTGCCGTCCCAGTCGTCGCACGTCACCACGACCAGCTTCGGCTTGCCGTCGGTGTCGAAGAGCCGCTTGCTGCGCTTGGCCACCTGCTCCTTGGAGAGGTCGCGCACCGAGCGGACGGTATAGCTGAACTCGTCGTTCTTGGTCCGCACGACGATCTCGTCACCCTCGTTGACCTCGCCCAGCCGGTCGAGGATGCCGCCGCCGTTGTGCAGGGTGTGGCCGACGATCAGCACCGTGCCGTCATCCGCCCCCGGCTTCGCGCCGCCCTTCCACCAGCCCATCAGCGAGGCGTCGGCAGGCGGGGTGAGCGTGCCGTCCTCCATGGCCAGCGGCACCACGTCGGCATGCACGTTGAGCGACTCGATCGAGACGCCGCGTACCTTGCCCTTCTTCTTCGGCACCTCCGCCAGCGCCTCGGCCGGGATCGAGGAGGTCGTCCCGGGCGGGGTCGCGGTCGCGTTGCTCTTCTTCGCGTCGTCGAGCTTGGTGTAGTAGTCGTACGCGGCATAGCCGAGCACGGCGACCGCCACCACGAGGACGACGACGAAGATCTCCCCGAGGAAGGTCCTCAGGTTGGGTTGACCGTTGCTCACTCGGCCGAGCGTGCCACAGCCTCAGCTCGTTTGCGACGCACGGCCATTCCGGCCCCTGCCCCCATCAGCAGCGCACCGACCCCGGCGAAGACATAGGACGGCGGTACGCCGCGGGTCGGGTCCGCGACGTTCGACTCCAGCCTCTCCGGGTCGATCGCAGAACCTACGGCCGCGCCGGAGGCTGGCTCCGGGGCCTGGTCGCTCGCGTTGGCAGGGGCACCGAGAAACAGTCCGCCGGCCAGAGTGGCACCGGCGAGCGTCGCGCTGAGACGAGCGCGTGTGGACAACGTCGAATCCTCCGAGGTTCGGGCATTGATGCAACTCCGCCCCCCGCAGCTGCGATCGCAAAACTATCGGGTACGCCGCGTACAGATAAAGCCAGCGGCGGCCCCAGAGGGGCCACCGCTGGCCTACAGTTCAGTAACCCGTCAGTAGGACGGCTGCGACGGGTCGATCTGGTTGACCCACGCCACCACGCCACCACCCACGTGGACCGCGTCCGCGTAGCCGGCGCCCTTGGCGATCGCGAGCACCTCGGCGCTGCGTACGCCGCTCTTGCAGTGGAACACGAGCGGCTTGGCACCGTCGCCGGTGAGCTCGGCGACCTGCGGGATCGCGTTGCCGTTGAGGAACTCGCCCTTGGGGATCAGGACGGCGCCGGGGATCTTGTTGATCTCGTACTCGTTCGGCTCGCGCACGTCGACGAGGACGAAGTCGCGGCTGCCCTCCTCGCGCTCCTTGATCATCTCGGAGAGCTGGTTGACCGAGATGGTCGAGCCGGCCGCGGCGTCGGCCGCCTCGGTGGAGATCGCGCCGCAGAAGGCGTCGTAGTCGATCAGGTCGGTGACCGTCGGGTTCTCGCCGCACAGCGCGCAGTTGGGGTCCTTGCGGACCTTCAGCTTGCGGTACTCCATCTCGAGTGCGTCATAGATCATCAGCTTGCCGACCAGCGGCTCGCCGATGCCGGTCAGCATCTTGATGGCCTCGTTGACCTGGATCGAGCCGATCGAGGCGCAGAGCACGCCCAGCACGCCGCCCTCGGCGCAGGAGGGGACCATGCCCGGGGGCGGGGGCTCCGGGTAGAGGCAGCGGTAGCACGGGGCGTCGTCGGTCAGGGTCGGCGCGAACACCGACGCCTGCCCGTCGAAGCGGTAGATCGAGCCCCAGACGTACGGGATGCCCAGGAAGTACGCCGCGTCGTTGACCATGTAGCGGGTCGCGAAGTTGTCGGTGCCGTCGACGATCAGGTCGTAGCCGGTGAAGATCTCGCGCACGTTGTCGTTGTCGAGCCGCACGTCGTGCAGCACGATGTTGACGTACGGGTTGACCTCCTTGATCGCCGCCGCGGCGGACTCGGCCTTCGGCTGGCCCACCGTCGACTGCTTGTGGATGATCTGGCGCTGCAGGTTGGACTCGTCGACCTCGTCGAACTCGACGATGCCGAGGGTGCCGACGCCGGCCGCGGCCAGGTAGAGCAGGGCGGGCGAGCCGAGACCGCCGGCGCCGATGACCAGCACCTTGGCGTTCTTCAGGCGCTTCTGCCCGTCCATGCCGACGTCGGGGATGATGAGGTGGCGGCTGTAGCGGCGCACCTCGTCGATCGTCAGCTCGTCAGCGGGCTCCACGAGCGGGGCTAGGGACACAACTGCTCCTCAGTTCGGACGTACGTATGCCTACTTGAACACCGCAGGCACTTCTCCATGTTCCCTCATCCGTGGGCGAGACAACGACGCGTCCCGCGATCCGAGTACCAGCGGGTAGGCTGCTGGGGTGACCACGCACCAATCCGAGCTCGACCCCACTCGACCGCGAGGGGCGAGACTGCCCCGGACGGAACGACGAGCCCAGCTTCTCGACTCCGCTCTCGAGGTCTTCGTCGCCTACGGCTTCCACGCCGCCGCGATGGACGACATCGCCGAGAGGGCAGGGGTCTCGAAGCCCGTTCTCTACCAGCACTTCCCCGGCAAGCTCGACCTCTACCTGGCCCTGCTGGAGAAGTCCGCGAACGAGATCATCGATCGCTGCCGGGAGGCCCTGGCGTCGACCGACGAGAACAAGGAACGCGTGGCCCGCTGTGTCGCGGTCTTCTACGACTACGTGGCCTCCGAGACCGGTGCCTTCCGGCTCGTCTTCGAGTCCGACCTGACCAACGACCCCGCCGTGCGCGAGCAGGTCGACCGGGTCACCAACGAGTGCGCCGAGGCGGTCGCCGAGGTCATCGCCGAGGACACCGGCTTCGCCGCCGCGGCCTCTCACCTGCTCGCCGTCGGCCTCGTCGGCCAGGCACAGGTCAGCGCCCGCTACTGGCTCCACAACAACGGCGACCTCTCCCAGGAGGACGCCGCTCGCCTCGTCGCCGGCCTCGCCTGGCGCGGCATCCGCGGCTATCCCAAGACCGACTGATTCCATTCCGAGTTCCGCTCGTAGCGCAACAGCGGGGTTCCTCACAGTCCGTGTGAGAGGATTCCGAAGCATTGATCGACCCATCGCAAGGAGGACCCGTGGAGGTCAAGATCGGCGTCCAGCAGGCCGCCCGTGAGCTCGTCGTAGAGACCGAGGAGTCCAGCGAATCGGTGGAGAAGCTCATCGCCGACGCCCTCGGCGGGGGCGCTGTGCTCGCTTTGACCGACAGCAAGGGCCGCAAGGTCATCGTCCCGACCGAGAAGCTCGCCTACATCGAGATCGGCCCGGCCAAGGTCGGCAAGGTCGGCTTCGCCGGCTGAACCACTCGGGCTGCACAACTCAGGGATGGCCCTGATTCCGGTGGCGAAGTTCCCTTTTTAGGTCATGTTGTCCGTGCATTCCAGTCCCAACAGGTGCAATATCAAAATATGGGCGCCTTCATGGCGCCACTCACAACCTGAAGGGAAAAGGCATGATCTCTACGATCCTCGTCACCCTCATCGGCGGCGTCATCATCGGTGCCCTCGGCAAGTTCTTCGCCCCGGGCGATAAGGACAACATTCCGTTCTGGCTGACGATTGTCTGCGGTATCGGCGGCATGCTGATCGGCAGCTTCATCTACTGGTTCGTCTTCGGCCAGAACAACGGGCCGTTCGACGGCCATGCGGCCACGTGGGACAACGCAACCAACGGCATCGACTGGTGGCGTCACATCTGGCAGGTCGTGATCGCCGCCGTGCTGGTGGTCGTCGCCTCCGGTGTCACCGGAAAGTCCAAGGCCTGAACCTCGTCCAGGTCACTCGAAGCGGTCCCGCCCCTCTGGGGTGGGGCCGCTTCTGCTGTTGCGGCCGGCTTCACCAGTTGGGCTGCGCCGGCGGCTCCGGCGGGACCACGTCCGAGGGCCGGATGACGTAGACGATCCGCCCGGAGCGTGCCCAGGCGCGGTCGAGCTCGCCGAGGTCGTACGTCGTCCGCACCTCCGCGTCGCTGACGATGCGGTGGGAGGCGGGGTCGTGGACGACGGGGTCGCCATCCTCGTCGAAGCCGGTCAGCACGAGCAGATGACCGTTGGTGTCGTACCCGGCGCCGGTCAGCTCGCCGGCCTGGTGCGAGATGGCCAGCACGAGCGGAATCCCGGCCTCGAGGAATCGGGCGGCCTCGGCGAAGGAGCGGAGCCTGGTGACGTACGCGACCAGCCCCCGGGCGCCCGCATAGGCGGTGTTGAAGGCCCAGTTGCCGGCGCCACCGAAGGACTCGTCGTAGACCTCCCGGACGGTGAACGGCACCTGCGGGTCGGGGGTCTCATAGTCCACCCAGGCCGTCTCGGCGGGCGTCGGCCCGACACCCCAGAAGTCGGCGATCATCGCGGTCGAGGCGGCGCTGCACCAGGACTGCCCACCACCGTCCCAGTGCGGATAGCGGTCACGGTGGAGCTGCTGCGAATAGGCGGGTACGCCACCCACCACCGTCCCGCGAGGCACCGTCCCCGGCGCCGGCGCCGAGTTCCGGGCGTCGGCCGAGACCATCGCCCCGAGCAGGCTCACCCGCGGCAGGCTCCTGTCGGGGCCGTGCAGGCTCAGCCGCAACGAGAAGCCCGTGAACCTGCGCCCGTCCCGCCCCAGGATGGTGTCGTCGGACGCGACCGCGACCGGGTCGTCCTGACCGGCGACGGAGGTCGAGGTGAAGTCCGGGTCCGAGGACCAGCGAGCCAGCATCAACCAGCCGCTCCGCTCCCCCGACTCGGCGATCACCTGAGCCGCGACCTCCACCCAGGTCCCGGGCGGGGTCACCACGTTCCAGGAGGCGACCAGCTCGTCGAAGCAGAACCCGGGGCTGACCTCGGGAGACGTCCACACACCGGCGTCGGGGACGATCTGTGTCCCTGACCAGCCGGTGAAGCGGATGTCAGTGCTCAAGCCCGAGCTTGCCCATTCGCTCGACGTGACGCTGGGTGAGCCGGGTGAGCATCTCGCCGATGGTGCCGAGGTCGAGACCGGAGAGGTGGCCACCGGCGATCAGCTCGCTGAGCCCCTCCCGGGTGGCCGCGACCTGCTGCGCCTGAGTGATCGCCTCGCCCATGAGGCGACGGCCCCACAGCGCCAGGCGCCCGCCGATGAGGTGATCGGCCTCGATGCCGGCCCGCACCCGATCGACGATGAAGTCGGCCCGCCCGGCGTCCTCGAGGGTGGTGACCACGAGCTTGTGGGTGTCCTCGTCGAGGAAGCCCGCGACCTCGCGGTAGAAGTCGTTGGCGAGCCCGTCACCGACGTACGCCTTGACCAGCGACTCCCACCAGTCCGCAGGCTTGGTGTGGATGTGGAACTCGTCGAACCCCTCACGCAGCGGCTCCATCGCCGCGTACGGGTCGGCGCCGAGCTCCACCAGCCGGTCGAGGACCGGCTGGATCTTGGCATGCTGGGCGGCTGCCATCGCGAGCAGAGCCGTCTTGTCCTCCAGTGAAGGCGCCATCTTGGCGTCGTCGGTCAGCCGCTCGACAGCCGAGACCTCGCCATAGGCGACCGCTCCGAGAAGGTCGATGACGGCAGCCTTGTAAACAGGATCACCGAACGGATCCTGAGGACCCGTGAACTCTGACGATGCAACCACGGGAGAACCCTACCGATAGAATGCCTTTTGACCGACCCAGCGCCGCTGTAATGCACTTCATATCGCGGTGGTCTGGATCCCGTATGTGCGCGGCGTGGCACTCGCTTGGCAAGCTCGAGACACCCGTGAGTCGCTCGCCGCATTCGATGAGACAAGCGAGTAGCGACGAATCATGACAACGTTCAAGGAGCTCGGGGTTCATCCCGAGATCTGCGCTCCCCTCGAGCGCAAAGGCATCACCACCCCCTTCGCCATCCAGGAGATGACCCTCTCGGTCGCCCTGCAGGGCACCGACCTGATCGGCCAGGCCCGCACCGGCTCCGGCAAGACGCTGGCCTTCGGCATCCCGGTGGTGCAGCGCAGCGTGTCCCCCAAGGACCGCGACTACATCGACCTTCCGCAGGGCAAGCCGCAGGCCCTGATCGTGGCTCCGACCCGTGAGCTGGCCATGCAGGTCTCCGCCGAGATCTCGATGATCTCCGAGGACCGTGGCCTCCGCGTGCTGACCGTCTACGGCGGCGCGGGCTACGACCCCCAGATCGACGCGCTGGAGAAGGGCGTCGACATCGTGGTCGGCACCCCCGGCCGCCTGATCGACCTGGCCAACCGGAAGGTCCTCGACCTCTCCCACGTGCACGCCCTCGTCCTCGACGAGGCCGACGAGATGCTCGACCTCGGGTTCCTGCCCGACGTGGAGAAGCTCGTCACCCTCACCCCGGAGACCCGCCAGACGCTGCTCTTCTCGGCCACCATGCCGGGCGCGATCGTGGCGCTGGCGCGCTCCTACATGCGCCACCCGATGAACATCCGCGCCGAGTCCGCGAGCGAGCGCGAGACCGTGCCTGCCACCGCGCAGTTCGTCTACCAGGCCCACGACCTCGACAAGCCTGAGATGATCGGCCGCCTGCTGCAGTGCGAGGACCACGACAAGGTCGTCGTCTTCGCCCGCACCAAGCGGCAGGCACAGCGCGTGGCCGACGACCTCGCCGAGCGCGGCTTCCCGGCCTCTCCCCTGCACGGCGACATGCAGCAGGCCGCCCGCGAGCGGGTGATGCAGAAGTTCCGTGACGGCAAGGTCGAGGTCCTGGTGGCCACCGACGTCGCCGCCCGCGGCATCGACGTCACCGGCGTCTCCCACGTGGTCAACTACACGACCCCCGACGACGAGAAGACCTACGTCCACCGCATCGGACGCACCGGCCGCGCCGGCGCCTCCGGTGTCGCGGTCACGTTCGTCGACTGGGCCGATCTCCACAAGTGGAAGATGATCAACAAGGCTCTCGACCTTCCCTTCGACGAGCCGCAGGAGACCTACTCCTCCTCGGAGCACTTCCTCCACGACATGGGCATCCCGAAGGGCACCAAGGGCCGGATCAAGGCCGCCGCGCCTGCGAAGCCCAAGGACAAGGACTCCGACAAGGACGGCGAGAAGCGGGAGCGCGCTCCCCGCAACCGCGACCGTCAGCGCACCCGTTCGCGCGGCGGCCAGGTCGTCGACAAGTCTGCCGCTCCGGTTGCCGAGTCCGCCGAGTCGACGAAGCCCGCCGACGGCGAGGCCAAGGCCGAGGGCTCCGCGCCCCGTCGCCGCCGCCGTCGCCGTTCTTCGGGCTCGGGCGGTTCCGCGCCCAAGGCCGACGCCTGAGCCTGCCTAGGGGATCACGACCACCTTGGTGCCGAGCCGCGCGAAGCGCCACATCGCCTTCGCGTCCGGCTCGGCCTGGCGGATGCACCCGTGCGACAGCGGTGTGCCGAGCTGGGCGCGGGTCTGTACGCGCTTGCCCTTGTCCACCGGGATGTTGTGGAAGCCGATCGCGGCGCGGGGGCCTTTGGTGAAGCGTACGAACCACTTCATCCGGCCCGAGTCGTCGATCCCCCGCGCGTGCTCGGAGCGGGAGAAGACCTTGTAGGTGCCGGGCTCGAGGTTGTCGTAGATGCTGCCCGAGACCGGATACGTACGCCGCGTCTGGTCGGCCGCGGAGACGATCCAGACCCGCTGGCGGCTGATCGAGAAGACGGCCCGGCGACCGGTGCCGGAGTCGTCCGGGAGCACCTTCTCCGCGGCGGCCGTCCGCGCGTCGACGTGACGGTCGATCGCGGCCTCGCGCTGGCTGTCGTGTGGCCAGACCGGGGTGCGCCCGGCGTCCGCGCCCAGCTTCATCCCGCTGTCGGCCGCGCTGGGCCGGCCGTTGGCCACCGGCTCGGCGACGACCTCCATCCCGACGTACAGACCGGCCGACGTCAGCAAGGACGCGGCGAAGAGCATCTTGGTGCGCCGGAGAGGCCTGGATCTCACGTGGCGCGCAGTGCGGCTCACTTCTTCATCACGTGCCCGAGTCCCCCTACGAAATCCACGTCGAACATCATCCAAACACGTATCACCGCAAGTCAACTGTCACACGACAGACAGAAACCGTGATTCCGCGTGTGAACCGACGGCCCGGCGCCTGGATCTCCCTCGCGGCCGGTGGTGGCAGGATTGCCCCATGTCGAACCCCACCTCTCTGGTCACCGGCGCAACCGCCGGCATCGGACTCGCCTTCGCCCAGCAGCTCGCCGCCCGCGGACACGACCTCGTCCTCGTCGCCCGTGACGAGGAGCGCCTCACCGGCGTCGCCAAGAACCTGGCGGACGCTCACGGCATCGGCGTCGAGGTGCTCCGCGCCGATCTGACCGACAGCGCCGACCTGGCCAAGGTCGAGGCCCGCCTGGCCGACGCCGACCACCCGGTCGACCTGCTGGTCAACAACGCCGGCCACGGCCTCAAGCACCGCTTCCTCGACAACACCGCCGACGAGGAGACCGCGATGGCGGAGGTGCTCATCATCGCCCCGCTGCGCCTCTCCCACGCCGCCCTGGGCGCCCAGGCCGCCCGCGGCCACGGCGGCATCATCAACGTCGGCTCCGTCGCCTCCTACCTCCCCCGCGGCACCTACTCGGCCGCCAAGGCGTGGATCAACTCGTTCACGGAGTGGGCCCACAACGAGTACGCCGGCCAGGGCGTCAAGGTGATGGCCCTGCTGCCGGGGTTCACCAAGACCGAGTTCCACGAGCGCCTCGGCTCCGGCTACGACTCGGCCCCCTCGTGGATGTGGCTCGACGTCAACGACCTGGTCCGCGAAGCGCTCGAGGACTACGACGCCGACAAGACCTTCTCGATCCCGAGCAAGCGCTACAAGGCCCTGGCCACCATGGCGCGGGTGGTCCCGTCCGGCGTACTCCAGAAGTTCCAGTCGCTGGGCCGCAAGTAGCCGACCCAGCAGGTAGTCAGAGACGTTCTGGCCCGTTACCGCCGGGTATACGGGCCCGAAGGTCTCGGACTATCCAGCGCGGGCCCTCAGGTAGCGCTCACGCTGCCAGTCCGCCAGGGCTCGACGCATCTCGACGGTGTGGGTGGGCGTCCACCAACGTGGCGGGTTGATCGTCCGCTGCCGGTCGGCCATCGGTGTCCGGCTTGCTCGCGCCCGAGCCTCGTGCGTCCTCCTGATGAAGTCTGCGGGGTCACGACGGTCGGCGGCCACCATGGTGACGTACTCCAGACCGACCCGCCGGAAGGCTCCTTCGCGCCGCAAGTCCTTCGCCCGTTGCCTGCCCGCCAGATGCAGGGCACCGTCGTACTCCGCAACCACACCCCGCTCCAAGTCGATGACATCCGGGGTTCCGATGTGCCGGCCATCGAGGTCGAAGACCGGGCGGTTGCTGACCACCCCCGCGATCCCCATCCGCACCTTGAGGGTGAGTCGCAGATCGGTCTCCGACGGCGACCACACGTTCTCATCGGCAAGCGAGATCGCACGTCTCAGGCGATCGATGCCGGTCCAACCGCTGAGGGTCTCGGCGTAGGCCGCCATCTCCGCCAATGAGATCAGGTCGCTGGCCGCCACGAGGTCGAGCCAGCGTACGGCCGACAACGGCGTCTCTGCCCTACGGACCTCGAACGCCACCGACCGATGCGGATCCGTGAGCACCACCCCGTCCACGACCTGACGCGTTCTCGGCAGCATGCGCTCCTTGCTCACCTCGATCCCGGCCTGCGCACGTGCCTGCGATCCCGGGGTGAGAATGGTCACCGGAAGCTCGCTCCCGTCCGCGTCGCAACCGTCGATCCAGCGCACCCGCTGCCATGCCAGCGCAGCCCAACCCGTCACCGCGCCGTCCGCAGGCACCACTGCGGAGGCCTCGAGAACCCGCTGCTGCGGTGAGTCCGGGACGTACGCAGGCACGTAGAGCCCCCGCGACGAACGCCGCCACGCCCGTCCCCTCGCCTGCTTCGGCGTCGGACCGAGCGCACCCGAGGGATCCGTCCGCACAGGACGCACCAGCCCAGGCCGCCCGGGTATGTCGGACGGCCTGAAGTGAGAGGCACGAGAAGCCACGGCCCGCATGATGTCCGCGACCACCGACAAGTTGCCGCCCACCGGGTAGTCCGAGACGTTTCGGCCCGTTACCGCCCGGTAGCCGGGCCCGAACGTCTCGGACTACCCAGCTTCAGGCGTTCGCGATGAAGGTGGTGACCGCGTCGGCGACCATCTGAACGGCGATCGCGGAGAGGAGCAGACCGGCGATCCTGGTGATGAGCAGGACGCCGGACTCCTTGAGGACCTTCAGGATCGGGATGGAGAAGACCATCGCCACCAGGAGGGCGAGGTGGACGACGACGAGTCCGAGGCCGAGCCCGAAGGCGGTCCCGACGGAGTCGACCTCCTGAGTGAAGACCATGGTGGCGACGATCGCACCGGGGCCGGCCAGGAGCGGGGTGCCGAGCGGCACCATCGCCACGTTCGCTCCGGCGGCGGCGACGGGGTCGTCGAAGTTGTCGGTGAGCAGCTCGAGGGCGACCAGCAGCAGGAGCAGGCCGCCGGCGCACTGCAACGCCTCGAGGGAGATGTGCAGGAAGTGCAGGATCGCCTGTCCGAACAGCGCGAAGATCGTGATCACCAGGAACGAGACGGCCACCGCGAGGAGCGCCGCACGGCGCTGCTTGCCCGGCGACTGCCCCGCGGTCAGCGACAGGAAGATCGGGATCGTGCCGACCGGGTCCATGATCACGAAGAGCGTCACGAACGTGGAGACGAAGATCTCGGTCAACGTACGACCTCGGGGGTGGCTCGTCCGGAGGCGGCCGCAGCTGCGGCGGCGCGCTCCAGGAGCCGCTCGTACTCAGCGGGTGCAGTGGTGTTCACTCCCAGATGGTGACCCACCTTCCCGGTGCCGTGGTAATCGCTGGATCCGGTCACCACGAGGTCGAGGTTCCGGGCGATCACCCGCAGCTTCTCGCGCACTTCGGGGCTGTGATCCTGGTGGTCGACCTCGAGCCCGGACAGGCCCGCGTCGACCAGTGCGGAGATGGCTGCCTCGTCGGGCTGCTCGCGTCCGGACCGGCCCCACGGGTGGGCGATCACGGTGACTCCGCCGGCGGCGGCGACGGTGCGGATCATCGGCTCGAGCGGGGCCGCGTAACGGCTGACGTTCGCCGGTTTGCCGGCCCCGAGGTAGCGGTTGAACGCCTCGTCGCGACTGCGCACGTAGCCCTTCGCGACGAGCGCGTCGGCCAGGTGCGGGCGCCCGGAGGCAGCGGCGTCACCGGAGACGGCGGCGACCTCCTCGAGCGACACCTCGATGCCGAGGCGCGCCAGCCGGGCCAGCATCAGCGGCAGCCGTCCGTCCCGGCCGGCCAGAATTCGGGCGAGCTCGGCGACCAGCGGCGGGTGGGTCCGGTCGGGCAGGTAGGCCAGCAGGTGCACGCTGTGGCCGAGGTGGTCGGTGCTGATCTCCATGCCGCGGACCAGCTCGATCCCGGCCTCGGTGGCCGCGGCTGCCGCCTCGTCCCAGCTGGCGGCGGTGTCGTGGTCGGTGATCGCGACCACGTCGAGCTCCGCGGCCTTCGCCGCCTGGACCAGCTCGGTGGGCGAATCGGTCCCGTCGCTCACTCGCGAGTGAGTATGGAGGTCGATGCGCACCCGCCCATCCTAGGGCGAGTTCCACCAAGATCCACCGGGGCCACCGAAGGGCAGCTCGACCATCTGTACGCCCAGGTCCCGGACCTGGCGCAGGTGCCAGCCGTCCTGGAGCATCAGCATCGCCGTGGCCGGGCGGAAGACCAGCCACAGCCAGCGGCCGGCTGCCTCACCGACGACCACGGACCGTTCCCACTCCTCGGCGCCGTTGGTCCACTGGGTGATCGGCCACAACGGCACCAGCTGCCGCTGCCCGGCGACCCGGACCCTCGTCGTGGGCGGGCCGGCACAGGCGTCGATCCCCGGGTCCGGTCCTTCCGTACGCGCGCACCGCGCCCCCAGCCCGACGCCGGCCTCCTCGGTGACGACGGTCATCTCGACCGGCCCGTCGTCGGGGGTCACTCCCGTCAGCGTGAGCAGCGTCGCCGCACCCTTGTTCTCGTCGCCGACCACGGCGAGGTCGGCGATCGACCAGCCCGACTCGACCGGCCAGGGAACGTAGGTGGGCACCTCACCGGCCAGCGAGAGGATCTGCACGAGGTCCTCGTAGGAGGCGGCATCGGAACGCCACAGCGGGGTCACCACCCCGTGCTCGGGACACGACTTGCTGCCGCCGGCACCGATGCTCGCCACCGGCGTCGCGCAGCGTGGACAGCCAACCGCAAGAGCCACCCCACAACGGTGACCCGTGGTATCCGTCTGGTCAAGACGTACGGTCAGGCATCGGCCCCGACTAGGTGTTCCAGTGCTTGACGACCGGCTGCCCGCGGTAGGCATCGAGCAGCGAGACGGTCGCGGTGTCGAGCCGGAAGAGACGGCCCTCGGTGACCGGGAGTCCCAGCCACACCGCGGCCAGAGCGCACAGCGCGTGTCCGTGGGAGAAGACCAGGGTGTCACCCTCGCGCTCGCGGGCGGCCGAGACGACCCGGCCCAGCCTCTCCTGGACGGCGGCAGCAGCCTCTCCGCCGGGTGTCTTCGCGGTCCACAGGCTCCAGCCCGGGTCGGTGCGGTGGATCTCGTCGGTGGTGATGCCCTCGTAGTCGCCGTAGTCCCACTCGACCAGGTCGTCGGTGACGACCGCGTCGGGGAAGCCCGCGAGCTCAGCCGTACGCATCGCCCGCTGTCGCGGGGAGGTCAGCACCGCGGCGTACTTCTGGTCCTGAAGGCGTGACGCGAGCACCTTGGCGGCCTCCTCCCCCTCGGGCAGGAGGGGAAGGTCGGTGTGGGAGGTGTGCCGGCCGTTGAGGGACCACTCGGTGGTGCCGTGCCTGACGAGGTAGAGGGCCATGCCCCCCATCCAACCAGCCATCGGCCCGGCCGGATCCTCAGGCCCGAGTGATGAACCGATTGACCTCGCGGACGAACAGGTTGGGGGCGAGGTCGGCGGCGGTCGAGAGGGCCCTGGCCGGGAAGCCAACGGTGGTGTGCACCTTCGGCAGCCGCCCGCGCAGACCCTTGCGGGGCTGGGCCATCTCCCAGACCTGGTCGGCGACGTCCTCGACGGTCAGCCGGATGCCCAGGGTCTCGTGGGAGGAGGCGGCGTTGCCGTCGAGCAGAGCGGTCTTCACCCACAGCGGCCAGACCGCCTGCACCCGGATGCCCTCCTTGCGCCACTCCAGCTCCAGCGCCTCGGTGAGTCCGCGCACGGCGTACTTCGACGCGCTGTAGGAGGCGATCTCCGGCTGCCCGTAGATCGCGCTCGCGCTGCAGACGTTGATCACGCCGGATCCGGGCGTGGCCCGGAGATAGGGGTACGCGGTGTGGCAGCCGTTGATCACTCCGTTGACGTTGATCTCGATGGTCTGGTGGTGCTGAGCCAGGTCGACCTCGGCCAGGCGGCCGGCACGCAGGATGCCGGCGTTGTTGACCAGCAGGTCGAGGCGACCGCCGGCGGCGGTGGCGAACTCCTCCAGCGCCGCGTTCCAGGACGCCGGGTCGGTGACGTCGAGCGTGCCACCGATGGCGTTGTCGGACCCGAGGATCGCGGCGACGTCACGCGCGAGGTCGGCGTCGATGTCGTAGACGCCGACGAACCATCCCTCGCTCGCGAACTTCTCCACGATCGCCTTGCCGATCCCTTGGGCGGATCCGGAGACGAAGAGAGCTTTCCTGGTTGCCATGACGTGCTCCTTACGCAGGGATGAGCGCCCAGTAGTCGAGGTCGAGCAGCACGCCGGAGGCGTACTTTCCATCCTCGCCGCGCAGGGTCATCGACTCGTCGCGGCCCTTCGTGGCGACCAGGCGCAGCCGCAGCGCGCCGACACCTGGGGCGTCGGTCTCCACCTTGTCGAGGACCTCGGACCAGGCGTAGACGGTGTCGCCCGCGAAGGCCGGCGAGGTGTGCGCGCCGGCGTTGATCGCGGCGATCAGCTGGGCGTTGGCGAGGCCGTTGAACGACAGCGCACGGGCCAGCGAGATGATGTGGCCGCCGTAGACGAGGTTGCGGCCGTCGGGCCGGGCCTCGACGTTGAAGTGCACCTTCGCGGTGTTCTGCCACAGCCGCGTGGCCTGCTGGTGCTCGGACTCGGTGAGGGTGACGCCGTCGACGTGGTCGATCTTCTCGCCGGCCTCGTAGTCGGCCAGCCGGTGCGGCTCGCCGGCGGCGGTGAAGTCGTAGGCGGAGAAGTCCAGGCCGGTGGGCACGATCAGGTTCTTCGCGTCGACGACCGCGGCCAGCTCCGGGATCACGGTCTCGGGGGCCGCGGCGTCCTGGTCCCGCTTGTGCACCATCACCCAGCGCGCCCAGTCGATGGCGACCTCGCCGCGCTGGTTGGTGGCGGTCGAGCGTACGTAGACGACGCCGGACTTGCCGTTGGAGTTCTGCTTGAGGCCGATGACCTCGGACTTCGTCGAGAGCGTGTCGCCCGGCACCACCGGCTGGTGGAAGCGGCACTCGGCGTAGCCGAGGTTGGCGACCGCGTTCAGCGACACGTCCGGGACAGTCTTACCGAAGGCGATGTGAAAGCCGATCAGCTCCTCGACCGGGTGCTGCTCGAGCCCGACGGAGGCCGCGAAGGCAGCGCTCGAGGGCACCGCGAAGCGGGTCGGGTAGAGCGACCCGTACGCAGCCCGGTCGCCCTCGGTCACCGTGCGCGGCGTGGCGTGCTCGATGACCTGGCCGACCTGGAAGTCCTCGAAGAAGTTGCCGGGGTTCGTCTTGCTCATTGCGGCCTCTCGTCGGTGAATCTGGCGGTGCGGGATTACCGGACAGTAACCTAGTTCAGACGATCCCGTGGAGGCGTTCCGGGATGCGTAACAGCGGCTGGTTGCGGAGGTTGTCGATGTGGCCCGGGCCGACGGCGCGGTGCACTCCGTCCTCCTCACGGACGAGCCTGGCCGGCAGGACCGAGGCCGGGTCGAACTCCTCGACGTCAGCGCTCACCGAGGCGGTCGCGGTGGTCAGCAGGCCGGCGAGATCGTCACCGGAGCGTCCCCACGAGCTGCCCTTGCCGCGACCCACCGCCTTGGCGAGCTCGTTGCGGCGGTCGGCCTGTCGGCGCAGCAGGTCCAGGTCGGCGAACTTCATGTGGAGCATGAACAGCCCGGGATCGGGCACGTAGGGCGCCTTGATCCCGTGGGAGGCGAGCGTCCAGGCGGCCGACACCCGCTTGACCGACGGCTTGCACATCAACGGCGCGAACTGGGCGTACGCCCGCTGGCCGACGATCGGCTTGCCGCTGACCAGCGCTCCCTCGACCGCGGTGTGGTGGACGACGTTGAGGGCGAACGGGGCGATCACCCGCTCGGGGCGTCGGGCCAGGTAGTCGGAGAGGTTGGCGTACCTCGCCGGGTCCGGGACCAGGAACTCGTCCACGTCGGTGAAGATGACCACGTCGTAGACCCCCAGGAGACCCTGGGCGACCCCGCTGGCCAGGCCCATCCGGCCGGCCTCGAAGTTGCCCTTCCGGAAGCCCGGCAGGCGCTGGACCGTGCACGAGAGGTCGTCGGTCGAACCGTCGGTCGAACCGTCGTCGAAGACGATCAGGTTCTCGAGACCCGCCGCCCGGCCGTAGTGGTCGACCCAGCGGGTGAGCATCTCGCCCTCGTCGCGGGCGATGGTGAGCACCGCGATCCGTGGCGGCGCGGCCGACGTGCCGCCCGTCTCCTCGGCGAGTCTGCGACGACGGCGCAGGCTCCAGCTGCTTGACAAAGAGTTCCCCCGAATGTGTGTGTGTTGAGGCCCTACGTGCGGACCAGCTCCTCTCGCCGGACGGACCACTCCACGAGGTCGGCCAGGGCGGAGACGGCGCGCGCCGGGGCCTTGCGGCCCTCCCCCGGGTCGATGGCCTCACCAGGGATGGTCGGGTCGGCGAGCTTCTTGTCGAGGTCCGTACGCAGCGCCGCGTAGGAAGCCACCGCGGCGTCTCGAACCTGCTTGTCGGTGACCTTGCGCGGGTCGATCCCGCGTACGTCCACAGGGGCCAGGTCATCGAGATCCCCGTGGATGGTCGCGTCCAGACCGCTCAGCTCGGCAGCCTGGTCACGGGTGAACGAGGCGGTCCAGCGCGGTGCCTGGAGCCCGATACGCGGGTCGTCGACCGTCAGCTCGGGCATCAGCCGCTTGCCGAGAACGTGCTTGCGCAGCCCCATCGCCGCCGGGTAGGCCAGGCCACGCCGGTCCAGCTCGGCGTTGAGGCCGCGCAGCACCTCGACGGTCGCGGAGCCGAGGGAGGTGTTCTTCGGCGGCGGGCTCTTCATCCCCTCGGGATCGAAGCCCATCGCCACACCGAAACGCTCCAGCAGCAGGGTCGCCGGGCTGCCCGGAGGCGGAACCGTGACCAGGTGCAGAGGCCCGGCCTGGGCCCAGCGCCGGGCGATGGCGACCATGTCCTGCTCGGACCAGAACCGCTTGCCGGGGCCGGAGTGACGGCGCTCGGGAGAGCCCGGACGGCTCTTGTTGACCGAGGTGAGGAAGTCCGACCAGGTCCAGTCCACGCCGTTCTGGACGAGCTCCTGCCACATCGACGGTATCTGCCGGTTGATGTCTCGCAGCGAGAGCACGATCTCGGGGGTCACGCCCGTGAAGCTCGTCGCCACCCGCTCGACCGTCTCCGGGCCGACCGGCGCCAGCAGCTCGACGGAGATCAGCGCCGTGCCGTCCCACTCGTCGACCTCGGCGACCAGACGATCCCAGGCCCCGGCGACCGAGTTGCCCTGCGGGTGCTTCCGGCGGCCCTTCACGTCGAGCACGGCCTCGATCTGGTTGCGCCAGCGCGCGCCGGGGACCAGGAACCCACGCTCCGCGAGGAGAGCCTTGTTCTTGTAAAGGGCACCCTGCAGATAGGTCGTCCCCGACTTCATCGCCCCGACATGGAGCACTACCCGGCGCGCCAACTTCTCGTTACCTCTCGACCAGACCGACCCGACACCCCCGAGGGGGCATCGTAGCGTCAGGACCCGCCGCCGCCCGCCTTCCGGCGGTGCATCTTCGGCGCGCCACCGACCACCTCGGACCCGTGCGCCTTCTCCTTGGCCCCCGCGCTCTCGGCGCGTGCGTGGTCGTGGTTGTTCTTCTTCTCCAGCGCCTCGCGCATCTTGGCTTTGAGATCGTCGTTGGTCATCGCTCTCCCTAATTCGGCGTTGTGAGTCGTAGGTCGGGTAACGACCAACCTACGACACCCGCCCCGACGAATCCCCAGTTTTTCCGGACGAGACCGGAGTTGTGGGCGACGAAGGTCTACTTTCGTCGCCCACAACTACGGATTCGGCGCCCGTTCGTGCGGACTCGATCGAGACGAGTCAGGCGACGTGGTGATGGGCCGGGAGGTCGAGGAAGCCGGCATCGCCGCCGGCGTAGTAGGTCGCCGGGTCGGCCTCGGCCAGGGGAAGCCGACGACGAAGGCGCTCGACGAGGTCCGGATTGGCGAGGTACGCCCGGCCGAAGCTCACCAGGTCGGCACCCAACCCCAGCCAGCGGTCCGCGGAGGCCAGGTCTGTCGGCCTGGCCCCGAACGGCGCCGCGCCGCGGGTCAGCCACGAGCTCGGGTTGACGATCATGGTCCCGTCCCACCGCTTGCGCAGGTCCAGCATGGTCGCCTCGTCGGTGGTGGCCTCGATGTGGACGTACGCCAGCCCGAGCCGGTTGAGCTCGGTGAGCAGCGCCGCATAGACCTCGGCATGATCGGGCTCGGTAACGTCCCAGAGCCCGGCGCCGGGCGAGAGCCGGATGCCGACGCGGTCGCCGCCGACGGCGTCCACCGTCGCCGCAACCGCCTCGACGGCGAACCGGA
Source organism: Nocardioides sp. NPDC127514 (assembly GCF_040302125.1). Taxonomy (NCBI): domain Bacteria; kingdom Bacillati; phylum Actinomycetota; class Actinomycetes; order Propionibacteriales; family Nocardioidaceae; genus Nocardioides; species Nocardioides sp. NPDC127514. Next base: position 52,584 of record NZ_JBEORF010000034.1, read on the forward strand.
TCCGGTTGGCCACCGAGCCGCCGTAGCGGTCGGTGCGCAGGTTGGCGTTGGTTGAGAGGAACTGGCTGATCAGGTAGCCGTTGGCCCCGTGCAGCTCGACCCCGTCGAACCCGGCGCCGACCGCGCGGCGGGCGGCCTCGGCGTACGACTCGGCCTGCTCGGCGACCTCAGCCGTCTCCAGGGCACGCGGCACCGGTGCGGGCAGAGGCCCGGTCGGCGTGAAGACGTCGGTCGCCAACGCGACAGCGGACGGGGCGACCGGCCGGAGGCCCGAGATCGACTCGTGCGAGACCCGGCCGCCGTGCATGAGCTGGGCGAAGATCCGGCCACCGTTGATGTGGACGGCGTCGGTGACCTGCCGCCACGAGGCGGCCTCCGCGTCCGTACGCAGCCCGGCGGTGTTGGGGTTCGAGGTGCCGACAGTGTTGGGAGCGATCCCGTCGGAGATGAGCAGGCCGGCGGTCGCCCGCTGAGCGAAGTACGTCGCCATCGACGGCGTCGCCAGGCCGTCAGCAGTGCCTCGGGCGCGGGTCATCGGCGCCATCACGATCCGGTTCGGCAGCGTCAGCGGGCCCAGGTGGTGGCGGTCGAAGAGGCTGGTCACCGGTGAGCTCCTTGGGAGTGACAGTGGGTCGCCACGTACGCTAGAACCTGACACTGACGTCAGAGGCAAGTCTTGTGCCGGAGATCACCCAGGAGGGGTTCGATGCGGATCGGCGAGCTCGCGAGGCGAGCAGGCGTGAGCGTCCGCTCGCTGCGCTACTACGAGGAGCAGGGGCTGCTCGAGTCCGAGCGCAGCAGCAGCGGGCAGCGGCACTATCCGGAGGCGGCCGTCGACCGGGTGATCCTCCTCCAGCGGCTCTACGCGGGCGGACTCTCGAGCCGTACGATCGGCGAGGTCCTCCCCTGCGTCGACCGGCCGAGCTCCGACACCTCCGAGGCCGCCTTCGAGATGATGGTCGGCGAGCGTGACCGGCTCAGCGCCCACATCGAGGACCTGCTCCGGACCCGCGACATGCTCGATGAGCTGATCGCCACGAACCGCCGCCACAACGCGACCCTCGCGAGCGACTCAGCCCGCTGACCGACCGGCCGAGACAGCAGAAGTGGGCGACGAAACCACAGTTTCGTCGCCCACTTCTACAGATTCGGCGGAAGGGGTCGCCGGAGGCTCAGGACTTGTAGTCCTTGAGCAGAGAGCGGCCGATGATCATCTTCTGGATGTCGCTGGTGCCCTCACCGATGAGCATGAACTTGACCTCGCGCATGAGGCGCTCGATCTCGTACTCCTTGGAGTAGCCGTAGCCACCGTGGATGCGGAAGGAGTCCTCGACGACCTCGTTGGCGTACTCGGAGGCGACCATCTTGGCCATCCCGGCCTCGACGTCCATCCGCTTGCCGGTGTCCTTGAGACGCGCGGCGCGGACCATCATGTTGTGGGAGACCTCGACCTTGGTGCCCATCTCCGCCAGACGGAACAGGATGGCCTGGTGCTCGGCGATCTTCTTGCCGAAGGTCTGGCGCTGCTGGGAGTAGGCGATGCCCAGCTCGAAGCCACGGATCGCCAGGCCGCAGGCGCGGGCGGCGACGTTGACCCGGCCGACCTCGACACCGTCCATCATCTGGAAGAAGCCCTTGCCCGGGGTGCCACCGAGGATCTGGTCGGCCGAGATCTTGTGACCCTCGAAGATCATCTCGGTCGTGTCGATGCCCTTGTAGCCCATCTTGTCGATCTTGCCGGGCACGGTCACGCCCTGCGCGGTCTCGCCGAAGCCCGGGGTCTTCTCCACCAGGAAGGTGGTCATGTTCTTGTAGACGCTCTCGGCGCCCTCATCGGTCTTGGTCAGCACCGCGACCAGGGTCGAGGAGCCACCGTTGGTCAGCCACATCTTCTGGCCGGTGATGCTGTAGGACCCGTCCTCGAGCTTGGTCGCCTTGGTCGACACCGCGCTCACATCCGAGCCGAGACCGGGCTCGGACATCGAGAACGCGCCACGTACCTCGCCGGTGGCCATCTTCGGCAGGTACTTCTGCTTCTGCTCCTCGGTGCCGTGCTGCATCAGCATGTAGGCCACGATGAAGTGGGTGTTGATGACGCCGGAGACCGACATCCAACCGCGCGCGATCTCCTCGACGCACAGCGCGTAGGTCAGCAGCGACTCACCCAGCCCGCCGTACTCCTCCGGGATCATCAGACCGAAGATGCCGAGCTCCTTGAGACCTTCGACGATCTCGGTCGGATACTCATCGGCGTGCTCCAGCTCCTGGGCCACCGGAATGACCTTCTCGTCCACGAACTGACGGACGGTCTTCAGGATCTCTTCCTGAATATCGGTGAGACCTTCGGTCTCGGCAAGGCGACCCATGCTTCACTCCTACTCTCGGTGGTCGAGCCTGTCGAGACCACCACGACGTGTCACTGCGGCAGGTTACCAATCAGTAACCATCGGGGACAGGGTGACTCCCACCACACCGCGATCCTACGTCGCTCAAACCCGCCGTCCGACTGCCGAGAAGAACGGCTTGAAGAGCTTGTCGTACGACGCCCTGGTGACGCTCACGTAGCCCGACCGCTTCCCGGAGCCGGCCGAGGTGGACATCTGGGTGCTGGAGCTGAAGGCGAACGCCGGGGTGGCACCGGTCCTGCTGATCAGCAGCACGGTCGCCCTCAGGCCGGCGCGGTCATAGCCGCTCGGGCGCCGTACGGCCCAGCTCTCCTTGTTCACGTCCTTGCCGAGGACGCGCTGCAGCGAGCGCATCTCGGCGGTCGTGGTCCGTTCCGCGGTGACGACCTGGACCTGCGCCCCACGCGACTTGGCCCGCTTCAGCGCCCGGAGCACCTTGGCGTTGCACAGCGCACGGGTGGCCAGGTGGACGACCTGACCCCGCTTGGTGCTGTTGACCGACTTCAGGACCGTACGCAGCACGCTCTGCTCCTCGGCGGTGCTCAGTCCCGGGTCGGTGACCACGACACCCGGCCCGAACCTGACCCGCGAGGAGCCCTCAGTGGAGGTGACCGGCAGCGGCGAGAAGTCGACGCGTACCGCGTGGTGGTCGGACTCGAGCCCGAAGGCGCGCTGGTTGCCGGTGGCGAACCGCGCGATCCCACGAGCGAGCACGTAGTCGATGGTCGAGGCCCGGCCGTGCGTCACCGGTACCTGCTGAGTGACGTCGTAGCTCGGGGTCAGGTGCTGCGCGGCGAAGATGTCGCTCGGGTAGCGAGAGCCCTCGTACTGCACGTTCAGGTCGCCGCCCACCATCACCGGGCCGCGTCTGGCCAGCGCCTTGACGAGCACGTTGAGCGCGCGGGCCGAGGGACGGACCAGGTCGCCGTAGTACTTGGACTTGGGCGCGAAGTGCACGGCGACCACCGAGACGTTCCGGCCGGTCGCCCGGTTCTCGAGGGTGACCCAGTTGGCGAACCTGATGCCCCAGTGCAGCCGCTGGTCGGCAGGCTTGCCGCGCTTGTCGCTGATCTGGTGGATGCCCTTCGAGGTCGCTGCCCACTCGTCGTTGTCCCAGGCCACCGCCGTGGCCGACCTGTAGGGGTCGCCGCCCTTGCGCCACACGCGGTAGCGCCCCGGCTCGAGGTCCGCGGTCCGGCGGCCGTTCACCTCGTTGTAGGTGATGAAGTCGGGCGCGGTGTCGACGACCTCGCGTACGTCCTTCTTGAACCTCGCCGTACCCATGCTGGCCTTGATGTTGGCCTGCACCATCCGATAGCGCGGTGGCGAGTAGGCGACGGTCGCCAGGTCCGTCACCGACGGAGCGGACGAGTCGCGCACGGCGACGAGCGCGCCGCCGAAGAGGCCTAGAACCAGCCCCGTGGTGAGCAGAGCCTTGAGCATCCGAACCCCGTAAGACGGGACAGAAGATTGCGTACGCATCCGCTCGAGCCCCTTTCACAGCAGTCGCGGCCGATCACGCTGGCCACATAGACACCTTTTGTAACACAAGCCTCACCTGGTTCACGGTTCCCATTCCGGGGCCGTTCGGATAGTTCATCGAATTCACCGGCGGTGCCACCGCGTGAGCGTCGAAGCGCCCCGCTGGGGGCTATGTCATAACGTTGGCCCGTGAGCACCTCGCCCAACCGCGTCTACGCGGCACGCCTGGTCGGCCTTCCGATCTTCGACCCGCTCGGTGAGCAGGTCGGCAAGGTGCGAGATCTCGTGGTCACGGTCAGATCGGACGCCCGACAGCCCCGCGTGCTGGGCCTGGTGGTCGAGGTCTTCGGGCGCCGGCGCATCTTCGTGCCGATGACCCGGGTGACCAGCATCGACGCCGGCCAGATCTACACCACCGGCCTGCTCAACATGCGCCGCTTCCAGCAGCGTTCGACCGAGACCCTGGTGATCGGCCAGATGTTCGACCGTCAGGTCACCATCCGCCCCACCGGCGTCGTCGGCACCGTCTACGACGTCGGCATGGAGCAGGCCCGCAACCGCGACTGGCTGCTCTCGCGGGTCGCCGTGCAGGAGCTCGCCAAGGGACTGCGCCGTCGCGGCCAGACGCACGTGGTCGAGTGGAACGACGCCGAGGGGCTGGCCAGCCGCTCCCCCACCCAGGCCGCGACCCACCTGGTCCAGGCGATCCACGACATGCGCCCGGCCGATGCCGCGACGATGATCCACGAGCTCCCGCCCGAGCGGCAGCGACAGGTCGTCGCCGCCCTCGACGACGAGCGCCTGGCCGAGGTGCTTGAGGAGCTGCCCGAGGACGACCAGGTCGCCATCGTGCGGGCCCTGGACTCCGAGCGTGCCGCCGACGTGCTCGAGGAGATGTCGCCCGATGACGCGGCCGACCTCATCGCCGAGCTGCCAGAGGAGACCGCCACCCTGCTGCTCGAGCTGATGCAGCCCGAGGACGCCAAGGACGTACTCCGGCTGATGTCCTACGAGGAGGACACCGCCGGCTCGATGATGACGCCCGAGCCGGTCATCGTCGGCCCCGACGCGACCATCGCCGACGCGCTCGCTCTCGTACGCAACCCCGACCTCACCCCGGCCCAGGCCGCCCTCGTCTACGTCTGCCGTCCACCGCTGGAGACGCCGACCGGCAAGTTCCTCGGCATCGCCCATATCCAGCGGCTGCTGCGCGAGCCACCGTCCACGCTGGTGGCGGGCGCGCTCGACGAGTCCCTGGAGCCGCTGCGCCCCGAGGACAGCACCGAGCAGGTCGCGGCCCACCTGGCGACGTACAACCTGGTCGCCGCTCCCGTCGTCGACGAGAACGGCCATCTCGCCGGCGCGGTCACCGTCGACGACCTGCTCGACCACCTGCTCCCGGAGAACTGGCGCGAGAACCTCGCCCGCCAGGAGTCGGCCACCGAGCCGCGTCCCGACACCAGGCCCGACACCCGCCCCAACAAGGTGATCACTCCGGAGATGGTGCGCCGTGGCTGACACCCGCGCCGCCCGCGGCCGCCTCGACACCCCGCGCGAGCTGCGCCGCCCGCTGGTCCGGCGACCCACCTTCCGCGCCGACGCCTTCGGCTCCTTCGCCGAGGCCTTCGCCCGCTACATGGGCACCGCCCGGTTCCTCGCCTGGATGACGATGGTCGTGTTCATCTGGGTCGCCTGGAACGCCCTGGCTCCCCGCGAGTGGCGCTTCGACGAGTTCCCGTTCATCTTCCTGACCCTGGCGCTGAGTCTGCAGGCCTCGTACGCCGCGCCGCTGATCCTGCTCGCGCAGAACCGCCAGGAGGACCGTGACCGGGCCATCGCCGAGCAGGACCGTCGTATCGCCTCGCAGTCCAAGGCCGACATGGAGTTCCTCGCCCGCGAGACCGCGTCGCTGCGGATGGCCCTCGGCGAGGTCGCCACCCGCGACTACCTCCGCTCCGAGCTCCGGCTGCTTCTCGAGGAGCTCGACGAGCGCGACCGTCACCGCGGTCCGATCGACCAGCCCTCGGGCGATGCTGGAGACTCCCCACGCACGACGTAGGCTTGCATACCGTGAGTAGCCCGCTTCTCGACCGTGTCAACGCAGCCCTGGCGACCGTTCAGGACCCGGAGATCAAACGTCCCATCACCGAGCTGGGGATGGTCGACTCCGTCTCGATCGACGACGCAGGTGTCGTCAGCGTCAAGGTGCTGCTGACCGTCGCCGGCTGCCCGCTCAAGGACACCATCAACCGCGACACCACCGCGGCGCTCGAGAAGGTCGACGGCGTCACCGGCGTCGACCTCGAGCTGGGTGTGATGACCAACGAGCAGCGCACCGAGATGCGCAACGGGCTCACCGGCGGTCAGGCGCAGCGGGAGATCCCCTTCGCCCAGCCGGGCTCGCTGACCAAGGTCTTCGCGATCGCGTCGGGCAAGGGCGGTGTCGGCAAGTCGTCGGTCACGGTCAACCTCGCCGTCGCGCTCGCCCAGCAGGGTCTCAAGGTCGGCATCGTCGACGCCGACATCTACGGACACTCGGTGCCCGCGATGCTGGGCGTGGCCGACTCCCGGCCGACCCAGGTCGATGACCTGATCATGCCGGTCCCGACCGCCTCGGGCGTCTCGGTGATCTCGATCGGGATGCTCAAGCCCCGCCGCGACCAGGTCGTCGCCTGGCGCGGACCGATGCTCGACCGGGCCCTGGTCCAGATGCTCTCCGACGTCTACTGGGGCGACCTCGACGCGCTGCTGCTCGACCTGCCCCCGGGCACCGGCGACGTGGCGATCTCGCTGGGCCAGCACCTGCCCAACGCCGAGATCGTCGTGGTCACCACCCCGCAGGAGGCCGCCGCCGAGGTGGCCGAGCGGGCCGGCACGATGGCCGAGATGATGCACCAGCGCGTCGTCGGCGTCGTGGAGAACATGTCCTGGCTCGTCCTGCCCGACGGCTCCAAGATGGAGGTCTTCGGCTCCGGCGGTGGCCAGCGGGTCGCCGACACCCTCTCCCAGCGCTTCGGCTCGAAGGTTCCGCTGCTCGGCCAGATCCCGCTGGAGCAGACTCTGCGCGAGGCCGGCGACGCCGGGAAGCCGATCGTCGAGTCCGACCCGACCGCCGAGTCGGCCAAGGTGCTGGCCGAGGTGGCGCGTACGATCTCGGGCCGCGGCCGAGGGCTCGCGGGCATGCAACTGGGCCTCACTCCCACCTCCAAGCTCTGAGCCTGTAGGTTCACCTCCGTGTTCGGCATCGGCTTCGCGGAGCTTGCCGTCATCGTCGTGATCGCCATCCTGGTCTTCGGCCCGGACAAGATCCCCGACATGGCACGGCAGATCGCCCGCCTCCTCCACCAGGTGCGCAACCTGGCCAACAACGCGCGCGACGATCTGCGCGGAGAGCTCGGGCCCGCCTACCAGGACCTCGAGCTGCGCGACCTCGACCCGCGTCGCATCGTCAGCAGACAGATCCAGGAAGCTCTCGCCGACATCGAGGAGGAAGAGGCGCGCGCCAAGGCGCCCAAGCCTCTTCTGGCCGGCGAGAAGCCGCCCTACGACGACCAGGCCACCTAGCCCGTCCCTCCAGTCTCCTTTGTCACAGGAGAACCTTCTGTTACTCGCCGGTTTAGAACCACGAATAACGGGTAAGAGAAGGTTGCCTGCGTAGAAAGGAGTTTGCGCCCATGAGCGCTCTACCATCTCGGGACCCTGATCCTGCGGAGCCGGATCCGCAACGCCCCGCCGAGGTGCCCCTGGCCGATGTCCAGGGCACGCTCGCCTTCGACCTACAGCCACGCCTGGACCCGCCGCAGCCGGACCGGAGCGGGCGGGACGACGCACTGCTGGCCGAGCCGATCCCCATCGTCCCCGCCCGCGGCCATCTGAACGCGTGGATCCCACAGTTCGCCCAGAAGATCGCCGAGGTCGTCGGCGGGGACCGTCCGGCGAGCCAGCTGGTCCGCTGGACGACCAAGGAGGTCGTCTCCGATCTTCGCTACCGCGCCGCCCTCACCGCCCGTAGCGGGGCGTACGAGCCCGGCCTGGGCCGCCACCAGCCGGTCCGTCCCCGCGTCTATCGTTGGCGCCTTCACGTGGTCACCGACACCATCGTCGAGGCCACCGCCACGATCAAGTACGGCCACGGCTACCGCGCGATGGCCCTCCGCTTCGAGCAGAGCGGGGAGAACTGGATCTGCACGGTCCTCAACTTCGGTCCGTACGAATGAACCCGTGGAGCGCTGTACGTACCTGGTACGTACAGCGCTCCACGGGTTGTGAGCTGAGGTGTCCTCAGCCGTTGACGCGGGTGGTGAGACCGGTCGGGCCGCCGGGGCGGCCGTGGCACTGCTTGAACTTCTTGCCCGAGCCGCAGGGGCACTGCTCGTTGCGGCCGATCTTGGCGTAGGGGTCGTCGGCGTTGCTGACGGTGTTGCCCTGCGCCTCGGCCTGACCCTGCTCGTCCGGGCCGGAGAAGGCCAGGTGCTTGGGAGCGGCAGGCTTCTGCAGACCCGGCGCGACGATGTGGGGCGACCCACTCGGCGCCTGGCCCGCGGGCTGTGCCTTCAGGGCGGCGGAGATGTCCTGGAGACCACCGGCCTGACCGACGCCGACCGGCGGCTCGGCGAGCGCGCCCTCGTGCATCGGACCGGCGTGACGGGTGCCGTCGGGGTGGTAGTGGAACTCCGGCTCCGCCTGCTCGACCTGGACCTCCAGGTTGAACAGGTAGCCGACCGCGGCCTCCTTGATGCCGTCCATCATCGCGGTGAACATGTCGAAGCCCTCGCGCTGGTACTCCACCAGCGGGTCGCGCTGCGAGTAGGCCCGCAGACCGATGCCCTCACGCAGGTAGTCCATCTCGTAGAGGTGCTCGCGCCACTTGCGGTCCAGCACCGAGAGGACGACCTGGCGCTCGACCTCGCGCATGCCCTCGGAGCCGATCTCCTCCTCGCGGCGGTCGTACGCCTCCTGGGCATCCTTCTTGAGGATCTCGATCAGCTCGTTGCGGTCGAGGTCGTCCTTGCTGCCGCCGGCGTCGGCGATCAGCTTCTCGGGCTCGACCGATACCGGCCACATCTGCTTGAGGTCGGTCCACAGCTGGTCGAGGTCCCACTCCTCGGCGTAGTCCTGGGTCGCGCCGGTGACGACGCCCGTCACGACGTCGTCGATGAAGGTGCGGATCTGGTCCTCGAGGTCGGCGCCCTCGAGCACCTCGCGGCGCTCGGCGTAGATCACCTTGCGCTGGCGGTCCATGACGTCGTCGTACTTGAGGACGTTCTTGCGGGACTCGAAGTTCTGGCCCTCGACCTGGGTCTGCGCGTTGGCGATCGACTTGGTCACCGACTTGGCCTCGATCGGCACGTCGTCGGGGATCTTCAGCGTGGTCAGGATGCGGTCGACCCACTCGCCCTTGAACAGGCGCATCAGGTCGTCCTCCAGCGACAGGTAGAAGCGGGACTCGCCCGGGTCGCCCTGACGGCCGGAACGACCACGCAGCTGGTTGTCGATGCGGCGGGACTCGTGGCGCTCGGTGCCGAGGACGTAGAGACCACCCAGCTTGGTGACCTCCTCGTGCTCCGCGGCGACCTGCTCCTTGATCCGCTCGACCGTCGGCGCCCAGTTCTGCTCGTACGCCTCGGCCGTCTCGCCTGCGGGCTCCAGGCCCTGCTTGCGGAGCTCCTGGTCGGCCAGGAAGTCGACGGAGCCACCGAGCATGATGTCGGTGCCTCGACCGGCCATGTTGGTGGCGACGGTGACCGCGCCCTTGTGGCCGGCCAGCGCGACGATCTTGGCCTCGTCGGCGTGGTACTTCGCGTTGAGGACGGTGTGCGGGACGCCGCGCTTCTTGAGGATGTTGCCGAGGTATTCGGACTTCTCCACCGAGACGGTGCCGACCAGCACCGGCTGGCCCTTCTTGTGGCGCTCGACGATGTCGTCGGCGACGGCCTCGTACTTCGCCTCCTCGGTGCGGTAGACGAGGTCGGGCTGGTCCTTGCGGATCATCGGCTTGTTGGTCGGGATCGGGACGACGCCGAGCTTGTAGATCTTGTCGAACTCCGACTCCTCGGTCATCGCCGTACCGGTCATGCCGGAGAGCTTCTCGTAGAGGCGGAAGTAGTTCTGCAGGGTGATGCTCGCCAGGGTCTGGTACTCCTCGCGGACCTTCACACCCTCCTTGGCCTCGATCGCCTGGTGCAGGCCGTCGTTGTAGCGGCGGCCGGCGAGCATGCGCCCGGTGTGCTCGTCGACGATCAGGACCTCGTCGTTGGCGACGACGTACTCCTTGTCGCGGCGGAAGAGCTCCTTGGCCTTGATCGAGTTGTTCATGAACGAGATCAGCGGGGTGTTGACCGCCTCGTAGAGGTTCTCGATGCCGAGGTGGTCCTCGACCCGGGTGATGCCCCGCTCGAGAACGGCGATGGTGCGCTTCTTCTCGTCGACCTCGTAGTCGACGTCCTTGGTCAGCGTCTTGGCGATCGTGGCGAACTCGTCGTACCACTTCACGTCGTCCTCGGTCGGGCCCGAGATGATCAGCGGGGTGCGGGCCTCGTCGATGAGGATCGAGTCGACCTCGTCGACGATCGCGAAGAAGTGGCCGCGCTGGACCAGGTCGGCCATGGAGGAGGCCATGTTGTCGCGCAGGTAGTCGAAGCCGAGCTCGTTGTTGGTGCCGTAGGTGATGTCGCAGTTGTAGGCCTCGCGGCGCTGCGCCGGGGTCATCTGCGGCAGGATCACGCCGACGGTGAGGCCGAGGAAGCCGTAGATGCGGCCCATCATCTCGGCCTGGAACTTGGCCAGGTAGTCGTTGACCGTGACAACGTGGACGCCCTTGCCGGCCAGCGCGTTCAGGTAGGCCGGGAGCACCGCGGTCTGGGTCTTGCCCTCACCGGTCTTCATCTCGGCGATGTTGCCGAGGTGGAGCGCCGCACCGCCCTGGATCTGCACGTCGTAGTGACGCTGGCCCAGGACGCGCTTGGTGACCTCGCGGACCGTGGCGAACGCCTCGGCCATGATGTCGTCGAGATCCTCGCCGTTCTCCAGGCGTTGCTTGAACTCGTCGGTCATCCCGCGCAGCTCGTCATCGCTCATCGCGACGAACTCGTCCTCGATCGCGTTGACGGCCTTCGAGATGGCCTCGAGCTCGCGAAGGATCTTGCCTTCGCCGAGGCGAAGGATCTTGTCGAGAATTGCCACGGTGGCGGGCTCCTACTAGCGGCAGACAGATAGCACGCTCACTCTACCCACCTCCCGGTCGCCCACTCACACCAACGGCGCAAGCAGGGGTGCCAGGTCGCCCTTGGGATCGACCGCGATGGCGCTCAGCCCGAGCCATCCGGCGAGCCGTTCGAGCTCGGCCGCGAGCTCGATGGCCGTCTCTACGGGCGCGCCGGCTTCCGCGAACGCGCCCTTGACCTGGAGCGTTCCGCTCTTGCGGTCGGCCTTCAGGTCGACGCGGCCGACGATCTGCTCGCCGAGGAGGAACGGCAGCACGTAGTAGCCATGGATCCGCTTGGGCGCCGGCGTGTAGATCTCGATCCGGTAGAAGAAGTCGAAGAGCGCCTCGGTGCGCTCCCGCTCCCAGACCAGCGGGTCGAACGGGCTCAGCAGCGCACGAGCCTCGACGCGCCTCGGGAGGCGCGACCCGGAGAAGAGGTACGCCTGCTTGCGGATGCCCTCGACCGCGACCGGCTCCACCTCGCCGGCGTCGATGAGCTGGTTGAGTGCGCGTGTCGTGTCGTCGACGCGCATCCGGAAGTAGTCGGCGATGTCCTTGGCGGTGCCGACGCCGTGGGACCGAGCAGCGCGGCGTACGAGCTCGAGGTGGGCCTCCTCCTTCGACGGCGTCGGCGCGTCGAGGTGGATCTGCGGGATGACGCGCTCGGGCAGGTCGTAGGCGACCTCGAACTGGTCGTTGCGGTGCGAGATCGCCAGCTCCCCGAACATGTAGAGGATGTCGAGGGTCTTGCGCGAGTCGGACCAGTTCCAGCCCCAGTGGTCCTTGGTCTGCGGGCCGGCGTCGTCGAGCGCCTTGGCCGCCTCGCGCGCGGTGAGCGCCCCCTGCTCGGCCACCAGCGCGAGCACCTTCTCCTTCATCCCGTCCGGCACGCTCCCCCACCACTTCGAGCCCTTCTGGGCGCGGTAGTGGTCCATCCGCCACTGCATGTGCGGCCACAGCTCGACCGGCATGAACGCCTGCACGTGGGCCCAGTACTCGACCATCCGGCGATCCTTGAGGCCCTTGCTGGCGCGGTGCAGGAGCCCGGTGTCGTACGCCCCCATCCGGCTGTAGAGCGGCATGTAGTGCGCGCGCTGCAGGACGTTGACCGAGTCCACCTGGAGGACTCCGGTGCGCTCCAGCGTGCGCTGGAACGTACGCATGGTCGGCATCGTGTGGGGCTTGTCGGCGAACCCCTGCGCCGCCAGGGCGATCCGGCGGGCCTGGGAGCGGCTGAGTGTCTGAGAGCGGGGCACGACACCGACTCTAGAGCCGGTTCCGGACAAGTCTCGTCCGGAACCGGCTCCCGCCCGCACCCCGATGCGGGATCCTGGCCTCATGGCTACATCCGCGGGCGGGAACACCTCGGATGGGCACGAGGTCGTGGCAGCGCTTGCCGACCGCCTCGGGACGCTGCGATGGGTGATCGGCCTGTACGTCGCAGGGTCGCTCGCCACCCGCGACTACGTTCCGGGCGTGAGCGACCTGGATCTGGTCGCGCTCACCGACGGGCCGCCGGACGCGGACCAGATCTCGTCCATCCACAGCGAGCTCGATGCCGGGGTCGCGGCGGGCGCCGATCTCGGCTGCGCCTACATCGCCACCGATCGGCTGAGCGAGCCCGAGGCGTCACACCCCACGTGGACCCACGGCCGGCTGGTGCACCGACCGCTGACCACCATCCCCCGCGTCGAGCTGGCCGTGCACGGCCTGACGGTGTTCGGTGACGATGTGCGGACGGTGTTCCCACCGGTCAGCGAGGAGGACGTCCGCGAAGCCGCGCGCAGCGAGGTGTGCGGCTACTGGGCGCGGGACGTCAGACACCCTGCTTGGTGGGTCCTCGAGCCGGAGATCGCCGAGCTGAGCCTGACCGCGATGGCCCGAGGTCGTCATGCGGCCGACCAGGGCCGGCTGCTCACCAAGACGGCGGCGATCGAGGAGGCCGACGCGCCGGCGTGGCTCCGCGACCGGATCCGGGCGCGGCGCCGGGGCGACCCGGTGCCGCTGCCCCGCCTGCGTACGGCGTGGATCGCCTGGAACGATGCCCGCCGGACCGTTGCAGCGCTCGGCCGATGAAAGAAAAATTCCTTTCACAGCGGGCCGAAGACATCGCCGACATCCGCATCGAGCCTCACGGTGTCGAGCACGCTCAGCAGCTTGCGCTCCTCGAAGCGGAAGTGGGACTCCATGATCGCGGCGATGCCTTCGAGGTGCTTCCCGAGGTCTTCGGGGGTTGCGGCCCGATCGACGGCGGCCTGAAGGCCGCCGAGGAGGTGGCCGATCATGGAGTGGTCCTGCTCGAGATAGCGGATCGTCTCGCGCAGCTCCGGGTGTGACCGGGCGATCGCCGGGAAGAGCTCCCGGTCCTCCCCCTCGTGATGGCCGGTCAGGGCCGCGCAGAACCCATGACAGAACAGCAGCAGGTCGCGAGCCGCGGGCTCGGCGGGATCTCCCGCGGCGATGGCCTCCTGCGTCACCCGCAGGGCCTTGCGCAGACGCTCGTGCACGTCGCGCATCTCGTTGCTCCAGGCGATCAGCCTGGTCTTCTCGCCCTCAGTCACGTGAGGGCGAAGGGGACGACAACATCAGTCGTGCTCCTTCGAATCCGGCGCCTCCATGCCTGACACGGTCTGCCACCGGCACGCGACGCTGGCGTCAGCCTAGTCGACGTTGAGGAGCTTCTGGCGCACGGCGTACATGACCGCCTCCATGCGCGAGTGGGCCTGGAGCTTCTCCAGGATGTTGCGTACGTGGTTCTTGACGGTGTTCTCCGAGATGAACAGCCGCTTGGCGATCTCGCGGTTGTTGAGACCCTTGGCGACCAGGCCGAGGACCTCGAGCTCGCGGTCGGTGAGCTTCGGGCCGGGGACCGGGGATCGGTCCGGCCGGGACATCTGCTTGAACTCCTCCATCAGCTTGACCGCCATGGAGGGGCTGATCAGGGACTGGCCGTCGGCGACGACCCGGATCGCCTGGGCGACCTGGTCGATCGAGGAGTCCTTGAGGAGGTAGCCCATCGCGCCGGCCTTGACCGCGTCGTAGAGGTCGGCCTCCTCGTCGGAGACGGTCAGCATGATGATGTTGGCCGAGGGGACGGCCTCCTTGATGGCGACGCAGGCCTCCAGCCCGGTCTGCTTCGGCATGCGTACGTCGAGCAGCACGACGTCCGGAGCGGAAGCCGCGGCGCGCTCGGTGCCTTCGATGCCGTTGGTCGCCTCTCCAATGACCTCGATACCGGGTTCGCTCGCGAGCAGCGCGACCAGGCCCCTTCGGAAGAGCTCCTGGTCGTCGACAACCAAGACGCGGACCGGCTCACGATCGGCACCAGATGTAGATGACACGAATGCATCATGGCACGTAACTGATGATGACAAAGAGAATGGCCGGGACTCATCCATCTGAGGGATGGATAAGTCCCGGCCGACGTGCTTACGAGCGGTTGCCCGTCACAGCCGTCAGACGAGGTCTGCGCGGTTGAGCGCGATCACCCCGTAGTCGTATCCCCGCCGACGGTAGACGACCGCCGGCCGCATCGAGTCCTTGTCGATGTAGAGGTAGAAGTCGTGTCCGACCAGCTCCATCTCGTAGAGCGCCTGGTCGAGCGTCATCGGCTCCGCGGTGTGCGTCTTCTCCCGGACCACCAAGGGCCCCTCCCCCGTCACCGTGATCGGACCGACCTGGTGCTCGCGTACCGTCTCCTCCTCGAACTGCTCGGACTCGGACGTCGTGCCCAGGCCGTCGGGCTCGATGCCCGCGAGTGCCTGTCCGACGGATACCGGCGTACGACGGCCACGGTGGACTCTGCGGCGGTCGGCGGCCCGGCGCATCTGGGATGCCATCTTGTCGACAGCCAGGTCCAGCGCCCCCATCTTGTCCTCGGCACACGCCTCGGCCCGGATGACCGGACCCTTCGAGTATGCGGTGAGCTCGACGTGTACGGCGCCCTTGTGCTGGCGCGGGTTGGGCTCGTTGTCGACCTCCACGTTGATCCTGATGATGCGGTGGTCGTGCTTCTCGAGCTTCGCGAGCTTCTCTGCTACGTGAGCGCGATAGCGGTCTGAGACCTCGGCGTTGCGAGCCGTGACGACAACTTCCATCGGTACCTCCCGGTGTTTCGGGGTTGGCGGGATCCCGGACGGTCAGCGCATGTGACCTCCGGGGTACGGAGTCCGCCCGGCCGACCTGGTCTTCGACCCCACAATCGCCTGCTGAGGCTTAGCGGCTTGGTGCCACTCCACCTTCTCCCTGCTGGTTCCCGTATCTGACGGGAGAGCAAGGGCAGGACTTATCTCTAAGCCGCACCGTGATCCCCTTGCCCCAAGATCTGGGTGCGTAGGGTTACGTGGACCGTTTCGCCTGCGACTGGCATCGGCTTGCCGCTCGGATGCCCGCAATGCGGACCTCTCTGCGACGCAACCACGGACCCAGGCGGACTCCATGTAGTGACGGTAGTTCGCCGATCTGCCCCACGAAAGGCCTTCAACAGAATTACATGACGGTTTCCTACATTTGAACGCGAGACCGACGCTGGGTGGCCGCCACGGTCGCAATCGCTTTCACCCCGAGACCGACCGATTCCAGCGCTCGTTGAGCCTCCCGAGCGGTCGCGCCGGTGGTGATCACGTCGTCGCAGACGATGAGGGTCGCTCGTGGGATCTTCCGGGCAAGTGTCCGGATGCCGGACGCGGGACAGGTGATCGAGCCGTCGAGGTTGGCCCGTCGCTGCCGGGAGTCGAGGCCGGCCTGGTCCGCGACGCCGGGTCTGGTGCGGAGCAGCTGATGATGACGTACGCCGAGCCCGTGGCGCCTCAGCAGCGCGGCGGCCCCGCGCGTGATCGCCGCGGTGCTGTCGAGGCCGCGCTCACGCACGGAGGCGGGACGTGACGGGACCGGGACGAGGACGGTCGGGCCGGCTCCGGTCGTCGCCATCGCCTCGAGGACGGAGAGCGCGAGCAGGCCGGCCAGCGGCCTGCGGAGGCCGAGGAGCTGGTGTTCCTTGAGACCGATGACGAGCTGCTTCAGCGTGTCGTCGTAGGGCCCTGCCGCGAAGACCGGGGCGATGCCCGGCGGCGCCGGGCTCGGCGGGCTCGGCCGGGCCGTGTCCGGGAGGTCGGCCCGGCAGTCGTGGCAGAGCAGCCTGCCCGGTCGCCGGCAGCCGACGCAGCGGCCGCCGACGACCAGGTCGTGCCAGGCGTCGGCAAGGTCCATGTGGCCGAGTCGATCAGGGTGCGCTCGACGGGGCAACCAAGGGCTGCGTACCTGTGGATAAAGCTGTGGAGAGTCAGCCCTGGTAGGTGACGTCGGAGAGATCGGAGGGCAGCCCCAGGTCGAACCTGTCGAGGGGGTCCAGGAGGGTCCAGCCCGAGATCGCGTAGAGGCGGGCCGAGGCCACCGGGGAGCCGACGACGCCGGTGACCCGGTCGCTGAGGGTGTAGCGCTCGCCGCTGGGGGCACCGTCGAGCGAGACCGACTGGAAGAGCGCGGTCGAGCTGATCTGCTGGACCGCGACGATGGTGGTCGGCGAGGTCCAGGCGATGTCGGTGACCCGCATCGTCGCGGAGTCCGGGTGCGGCAGCAGCACGGCCGACGTCGAGGTGGTGATCTCGCCCTTCGAGCTGGCCTGCAGGCGGCTGACCACGATCCGGTCCGAGGACTCCCCGTCGATCACCGCCACGAACCGGGTGCCGTCGCGGGAGACCAGGAACCGGGTCACGTTCTCCCCGGTCACCCCGGGTATGGCGACGCGGACGCGGCGGTCGCCGTCGACGTACATCACCCGGGCGCCGGTCGAGTCCTTGTCGACCAGCCACAGCCGGCCGGCGAGGTCCCAGGAGGGCCTCAGCAGCCGGGTGCCCTTCACCGGAGCCCTGGTCAGTTCGCCGTCGCTGGTCAGCTGGCCGACGACGACGCCGGTGCGGTCGGCGGTGATCGCCGCGGCGGTCGAGCCGTCGGCGTCGACGGCGACATCGGTGACGCCGTGAGACTTCGCCCAGCCGCCGAGCACCGGCACCCACGGGTCGCCGTTCTCGCCGGTGCTCGTCACCAGCGCTCCGCCACGGAGCGCATAGAGGTCGACCCTGGCGGTGTTGCCGTTGGGGTCGTAGCCGCCGCCGCTGTCGACGTTGAACGTCTCGCCGTAGCCCGGCAGCACTACCGGCTCGCCGTCGATCGTGAGCCGGATGCGCTCCACGCTGGCGTCCTGCCGCAGGGTCCAGGCCAGCTGGGCGCCCATGAGCTGGAGCTCCTCGGAGCTGTGGTCCTTCAGGTCACCGGCGAGGTCGACCTCGGCCACCCCGTCGCGTACGTCCACCGAGCGGGGCTCGTCCGCCTCGGGCGGGAGCGCGCTGCGGATCACGCCCTGCGCCTCCTCCCCCGGGCCGCTCAGCAGGCTGGAGACCAGGGTGGTGGCGTAGGAGTTTCCCTTGGGGGCGAAGATCGGCTCCGGCACCAGGGTGTGGCCGGTCGGTTCGACGTAGTAGAGGTTGCTGCGGGCGAAGTGGGTCAGGAACCAGTCCTCCTCGACAACCAGGGCGTTGGGGGCCGCGCTGATCCGCCACTCGCCCTCGGCGCGGGTCAGCTCGAAGTCGAGGATCGCCTGCGACGCGGCCAGCTTGCCGCGCCACACGCCTCGTTCGTCGAGCCAGCCGGCGTCCTCCAGCTCCACCGACACCCGCGGCGAGGAGCTGACGTGGCTGCCGAGCTCGCCGTAGACCAGGGTGCGGCCGGCCGGTGCCCAGTTCATCGCCGCGTCCTTGGTGAGGTAGCGGCGGGCGTAGGCGGTGCTCATCGGGGTGGCCTTCATCGCGTCGAGGAACCCGTCCACGATCTCGCCCGGCGACGCTCCCGCGCGCGGGGCGCCGGGGTTGTAGGGAATGACCTCCTCCTGCGCGTCCGGCGCGGCCAGGTCGACGCTCTGGACGGGCCCGGAGTCGGGCACGCCCGAACATGCCGAGACGAGGAGCGCGAGCGCGGCCAGGAAGACGGCGAAGACGGGTCTCACGATGCCTCCAGGGTGTCGCGGGCGTCCGCCGGGACGAGCGGGAGCGGGCTGTGCCGCAGCGCCGCGCCGGCATAGCGCGGAAGCGTGAGGCGGAACTGCGCACCCTGGTCCGGGCGGCCCCAGGCCTGCAGCCAGCCTCCGTGGAGATGGGCGTCCTCGAGAGAGATCGACAGGCCCAGGCCGGTGCCGCCGCTGGAACGGTCCCGGGCGGGGTCGGCACGCCAGAACCGGTTGAAGACCAGGGCGGTCTCCCCCGGGGCCAGCCCGACACCGTGGTCGCGCACGGTCAGCGCCGCCGCGTGCTCGTCGCTGTCGATCCGGATGGTGACGGTCTGCCCCACCAGAGCATGGTCGGTGGCGTTGGCCACCAGGTTGCGTACGATCCGCTCGACCCGGCGATGGTCGACCTGGGCGATGCACGGATGGCTCGGAGCGACGACCTTCAGCTCGATGTCGCGCTTGTCGGCGAGCGGCGTGTAGGCCTCGACGACGGCGTGGGCCAGCGCGGTCAGGTCGGTGTCGTAGAGGTCGAGCACGGCCGCGCCGGCATCGAAGCGGCTGATCTCGAGCAGGTCGCTCAGGAGCGTCTCGAACCGGTCCAGCTCGGTCTGCAGCAGCTCGGCCGCCCGGGCCGTCGGGGCGTCGAAGGTGTCCCGGGCCTCGTAGAGGACGTCGCTGGCCATGCGTACGGTGGTGAGCGGCGTACGGAGCTCGTGGGAGACGTCGGAGCTGAACCGTCGCTGCACGCGGGAGAGGTGCTCGAGCTGGCGGATCTGGTTCTGCAGCCCGCTGGCCATCTGGTTGAACGAGAGCGCCAGGCCGGTGAGGTCGTCCTCGCCGTGGACGACCATCCGCTCTTCCAGGCGGCCGGCGGCGAGCCGCTCGGCGGTCCTGCGGGCGATCCGGATCGGCGTGACGACGTGGCGGGTCACGATCCAGCTGCCGACACCGATCAGCAGGATCAGGATCGCACCGGCGGCCAGCAGCCCGCGGGTGATGACGCCGAGCGTCTCCTGCTCCTGGTCCATCGGGAAGAGGAAGTAGATGTTGTACGTGTCGTCGTGCAGCTCCAGCTGCGACCCGATCACGATGCCGGGGGTCGAGGATCGCTCGCCGTCGTCGTAGGAGATCTGGGTGTAGGTCCAGGCCGGCTCGGCGCGGATCGTCTGGAAGCGGTCCTCGAGGGCGCGCGGGACGCTGCGTACGTCCACACCGGGTGTCCACTCGACACCGTCGTCGCTGATCCGGCCGGAGGTCGAGGTCACCGGTCCGGCCATGACGACGCCGTAGCCGCGCGAGACGCTGCGCTGGATGATCGGGTCGCCCAGGTCGTTGCGCTGCAGCGGGGTGCCGCCGTTGGCGCCCGAGGTCTCCGCGATGCTCGAGCGGGCCGCGGAGAGCTCCTCGGAGGCCTCCGCCTTCGCCGCGGCGACCCGGTCCTGGACCAGCTCGTCGCCGATCTGCTCGAGCAGGATCAGCCCGACCAGGCTGACGGCGGCCGCAGTGAGGAGCACGGTGTAGACCACGACGCGGGTCTGGATCGACCGGCGCCAGGTGGTCAGGAGCTTCTTGGGCGTCCGGGCAGTGGTGCGGACGACCTGCTGGAGTGTCACACGGGCCCTGCCTTGTAGCCGACGCCGCGGACGGTGACGACGATCTCGGGGTTCTCCGGGTCGTGCTCGACCTTGGAGCGCAGCCGCTGGACGTGCACGTTGACCAGCCGGGTGTCAGCAGCGTGACGGTAGCCCCACACCTGCTCCAGCAGCACCTCGCGGGAGAAGACCTGGTGAGGCTTGCGGGCCAGGCACTCCAGCAGGTCGAACTCCAGCGGCGTGAGCTGGATCTGCTCCTCGCCTCGGGTCACCTGGTGGCCCGCCACGTCGATGGTGAGGTCGCCGATCTCCAGCACCTCCGGCACGGCGTCGCCGTGCCTGCGCACCCGCGCCCGGATCCTCGCGATCAGCTCCTTGGGCTTGAACGGCTTGACCACGTAGTCGTCGGCCCCCGACTCGAGCCCGACCACCACGTCCACCGTGTCGCCCTTCGCGGTGAGCATGACGATCGGCACACCCGACTCCTTGCGGATCTGCTTGCAGACCTCGATGCCGTCCATCCCGGGAAGCATCAGGTCGAGCAGCACCACGTCGGGCTTGTAGTCGTGGAACGCCGGCAGCGCCATGTCACCGCGAGCGACGAGCTGTGAGTCGAACCCCTCTTGTCTCAGCACGATCGCAAGCATCTCGCTCAGCGAGGCATCATCATCGACGACGAGGACCTTTCCCTTGGCGGGCTGGTCGGGAGCACTGCGATCGGCCATGTGTCCGATTCTGTCACCCAGTGCGTGCGACGCGTCACATGAGCCACCCCACAACGCGCGAGTCGGCCCGTCCTGACCCGATTCCCTGCCGAGTCGGCTCGTCATGACGAGCCGACTCGGCGAGGTTCTCGGTCAGAACGAGCCGACTCGGCGAGGGTGGATCAGTAGCGGTAGTGGTCCGACTTGTAGGGACCCTCGACCGGGACACCGAGGTAGTCGGCCTGAGCCTTGTTGAGCTCGGTGAGCTCGACACCGAGGGCGTCGAGGTGGAGGCGGGCGACCTCCTCGTCGAGCGCCTTGGGCAGGACGTAGACGCCGATCGGGTACTCGTCGGTCTTGGTGAAGAGCTCGATCTGCGCCAGCGTCTGGTTGGTGAACGAGTTCGACATCACGAAGCTCGGGTGACCGGTGGCGTTGCCCAGGTTGAGCAGGCGACCCTCGGAGAGCACGATGATCTTCTTGCCGTCGGGGAAGATCCACTGGTGGACCTGCGGCTTGATCTCGTCCTTGACGATGCCCGGGATCTTCGCGAGGCCGGCCATGTCGATCTCGTTGTCGAAGTGGCCGATGTTGCCGACGATGGCCTGGTTCTTCATCTTCTCGAAGTGCTCGACCCGGATGATGTCGAAGTTTCCGGTCGTGGTGATGAAGATGTCGGCGGTCTCGACGACCGACTCCAGGCGGCGGACCTCGTAGCCGTCCATCGCCGCCTGCAGCGCGCAGATCGGGTCGATCTCGGTGACGATGACGCGAGCACCCTGGCCGCGCAGCGACTCCGCGGAGCCCTTGCCGACGTCGCCGTAGCCGCAGACGACCGCGACCTTGCCGCCGATCATCACGTCGGTGGCGCGGTTGATGCCGTCGATGAGCGAGTGGCGGCAGCCGTACTTGTTGTCGAACTTGGACTTGGTGACCGAGTCGTTGACGTTGATCGCCGGGAAGAGGAGCGAGCCCTCCTTGAACCGGTCGTAGAGGCGCAGGACACCGGTGGTGGTCTCCTCGGTGACGCCCTTGATGCCGTTGGCGATGTTGGTCCAGCGCTGCGGGTCGTTCTTCAGCGAGCGGTCGAGGACCCGGAGGACCTCCTTGAACTCCTCGTTGTCGGTGGAGTCCTGGCCCGGCACGGCGCCGGCCTTCTCGAACTCGACACCCTTGTGGACGAGCAGCGTGATGTCGCCGCCGTCGTCGAGGAGCATGTTCGGACCGACCTTGTTGCCGTCGGCGTCGGTGAAGTCGAAGACCTTCTCGGCCTCGTCCCAGTACTCCGCCAGGGTCTCGCCCTTCCAGGCGAAGACCGGGGTGCCCTGGGGGTCCTCGGCGGTGCCGTTGCCGACGACGACGGCAGCGGCGGCGTGGTCCTGGGTGGAGAAGATGTTGCAGGTGGCCCAGCGCACGTCGGCGCCGAGCGCGGTCAGCGTCTCGATCAGTACGCCGGTCTGGATCGTCATGTGCAGCGAGCCGGCGATGCGGGCGCCCTTGAGCGGCTGGTCCTTGCCATAGCGCTCGCGCATGGCCATCAGGCCCGGCATCTCGTGCTCGGCGAGGGAGAGCTCCTTGCGGCCGAACTCGGCCAGGCTCAGGTCGGCAACCTTGTAGTCCATGGTTATTCCTTACCGAAGTTAATGCGGGCCTGCGTCGCGCATCTGCGCATCAGCGGGATCTCCCACGCAGGTTCTTCTCAGACTACAAGCGGCCCTCGGCCCCTGCGGTAATCCTGGACGGCAAACGCCAGGCCAACATCAACGGACAAGCGCCCGCCGAACCCGCCTCGGATCAGTGGCTCTTCTTGAACGGCAGCAGGTGGAGTACGCCGACCACGATCGCTCCGACGATGAGTCCGACGAGCGCGGAGAAGAAGGTGTTGACCAGCCAGCCGGCGGCCGCGCCGACGGCACCGAGGGCGTGGTGGACCTCCTCCTCGAGGTGGTGCACGGTGTCGTAGGGCCATGCCCAGCCGGGGTGGCCGGCGGCGAGGCCGTTGACGTCATGGACACCGACCAGGATCAGGTGGCCACCGACCCAGAGCATCGCGACGGTGCCGACGATCGAGATCACGGTGAGCACCTTCGGCATCGCCGAGACCATGCCCAGGCCGAGCCGCTGGGCGAAGGCACCGGGGCGCTGGGAGAGCGACAGGCCGGCGTCGTCCATCTTCACGATCAGGGCGACCACGCCGTAGACCACGATCGTGATCAGGAACGCGACCGCCACCAGGGCGCCGAGGCGCATCCAGAAGCCCTGGTCGATGACCTCGTTGAGCGCGATCACCATGATCTCGGTGGAGAGGATCAGGTCGGTGCGTACGGCGCCCGAGATCATCGTCTTCTCGGCCTCGGGCCCTTCCAGAGCGACCGGCGTCTCGTGGGCCTCCTCGTGCGGCCGGACCCATTCCAGGACCTTCTCGACGCCCTCGTAGGCGAGGAAGGCGCCACCGACCATCAGGATCGGGGTGATCGCCCAGGGCGCCCACTGCGCCAGGATCAGCGCCACCGGAAGGATGATCAGCAGCTTGTTGCGCAGCGAGCCGAGCGCGATCTTCTTGATGATCGGCACCTCGCGCTCGGCGGCGATGCCGTGGACGTACTGCGGGGTCACCGCGGTGTCGTCGATGACGACGCCTGCGGCCTTGGCCGAGGCCTTGCCGGCAGCAGCGCCGACGTCGTCGACGGACGCAGCCGCCAGCTTGGCGATGGCGGCTACGTCGTCGAGGAGTGCGAAGAGTCCGGCGCTCATGGTCGGAACCTTATCGGGTGGGGTCGGCTACTCGACGCCCTGCTCCCGGAACCGCTCCGAGAGCGGGTACTCCTTGAAGTAGTCGGTCTTGATCCGCAGCCAGTCCCCGTTGACGATCATCTCGTCGATCGCCTCGTCGGCTTGCTCCCTGAGCCCGTCGCCCTTGCGGAAGACGAAGGCGATGGGGGCCTTGTCGGACGGAAAGACGATCCGCTCCTCCATCGGGATCGGGGCCTTCTTGATCAGGCCCTCGGTGAACGGCGCGTCGTAGAAGAACGAGTCCGCCTTGCCCGCCGCGACCGCCTCGAGCGCAGCCGCCTCGTTCTTCCGCTTCACGATCTCGGCCTTGGGGAAGCGAGCCTTGAGGATGCTCTCCTGCGCGGTGCCGTCCACGATGGCGACCCTGGTGCCGTTGACGTCCTTGAGCTTCTTGATCGGGGAGTCCTTCGGAGTCGTGAAGGACAGGTACGTCACGAAGTAGGGGTGCGAGAAGTCGTAGGCCTTCTGGCGCTCCTCGGTGACGCTCACCTGCGAGGCGATCATGTCGATCTCGCCTTCGTCGAGCGCGGTGAACAGGTCGGCGAAGTCCATCGGGATGAACGACGGCTTGATGCCGAGCGACTCGGTGACGCCGAGGGCGACCTCGTAGTCGAAGCCCTTCGCGGTGGAACCATCGGTGTAGTAGACCGGCGGGCTGTCCAGCACACCGATCTTGAGCTGGCCGTCATCGGCGGCGCTGCTGCGCCTGGCGGAGGAGGGGCCGGTCGTCTCAACCGTGTTGGAGACCACGATCAGGATCACCAGAAGGGTGACCGCGCCCGCAAGGATGAACTTCAGGGATTTCATACGACGTCCTGGGTGGGGGGAGGGGTGCGCCGAGACACTGCCGACCCGACCGGAGTCGGGCCAGCGGGCATCGTAGGCTACTGGACTTCAGGCGCCCCAAAGTGGGGCGAGCCGGGTCAGGCTCAGGCGCCCTTGTCCTTGAAGACCTCCGAGAGCGGGTACTCCTTGAAGTACTCCTTCTTGATCTTCAACCACTGCCCATCGAGGATCATCTCCTCGAGGACCCCGTCGATCGTCGCCTTGCGCGCGTCACCCTTCTGCATGACGAACCCGATCGGAGCGTCGTCCGCCGGGTAGACGATCGCCTCCTTCAACGTGATCGGCGCCCGGCCGATGATCGGCGCGGTGTAGGGCGCGTCGTAGAAGAACGCGTCGGCCTCACCGGTCTCGATCGCCTTGACCGCGGAATCCTCGTCCTTGGCCTTGATGACGTTGACGTTCTCGTACTGCTCGTCGAGGTAGCGCTCGTGGATGGTGCCCTCGACGACAGCGATGTTCTTACCGTTGACGTCCTCGCGCTTCTTGATCGGCGAGTTCTCCGGGGTGAGGAAGGACAGGTAGGTGACGAAGTAGGGCGCGGTGAAGTCGAAGTCCTGCTTCCGCTCCGCGGTCTCGGTGACCTGGGCGCCGATCATGTCGATCTCACCGGCCTCGAGCGCGGTGAAGAGGTCGCTGAAGTCCATCACCACGAACTCCGGCTTGGCACCCAGACCCTCGGCGACGCCGAGCGCCATCTCGTAGTCGAATCCCTTGGTCACGCCGTCGACCTTGTAATAGGCGGGCTCGGTGCCATCGACACCGATCCGCAGCGTTCCTCCTGCGGAGGCACTCTTCTCGTCGGTCGCTTTCGGGGCTGGGTCGGCGAAGTAGCCGCCGATCACCAAGACCCCCAGGAGGGCCAGGGCGCCGGCGACGACAAACTTGATGTGATTCATGCGGAAGTCCTGTGTTTTCGGGATGGTGGGGCATGCCCGTCACGTCGGCGCCGAGAATCCGAGACGTGCTGGCCAAGAGTGGCCGGACGATGTTGCATCAAACACCTGTCTGCTCCCTCGCGTCCAGGTTTTCGACCATCGATGTCACGATCTGTCACGATCCGTGACCGAACCTTCACCGCACTGCGTGACACAGATCACGCGCATCGTTCACCTTCGAGAGCCCGCCTCAGGCGAACGCAACCAAACACAAACACCCGCGTCTCAGGCACCCTTTTCCCTGAAGACCTCGGAGAGTGGGACCGCCTCGAAGTAGTCCGTCTTGATCTTCACCCACTCCCCGTTGAGGACCATGTCCTCGATGACCTCGTCGATCTGCTCCTTGCGCTGATCACCCTCCCGAACCACGAACCCGATCGGGGCGTTCTCGGCCTGATAGACGATCGGCTCGATCAGCGGGATCGGCGCGCCCTTGATGACCGACTGCGAGTAGGGAGCGCCGTAGAAGAACGCGTCGGCCTCGCCCCGCCCCATCGACCTGACCGCGGCGTCCGCGTTCGGAGTCTTGATGACGGTGACGTCCTCGTACTGCTCGTTGAGGTAGCGCTCCTGGACGGTGCCCTCGACGACGGCGACCTTCTTGCCGTCGATGTCGTCGCGGCTCTTGATGGTCGAGCCCTTCGGGGCGAGGAAGGACACGTACGTCACGAAGTACGGAGCGCTGAAGTCGTACTTCCGCTCCGCCTCGTCGGTCTTGGTGACCTGGGCGCCGATCATGTCGATCTTGCCCGCCTCGAGGGCCGGGAAGAGCTCGTTGAAGTCCATCTCCACGAACTCCGGCTGCGCACCCATGCCCTCGGCGACGCTGCGCGCCATCTGGTAGTCGAAGCCCTTGGTGACTCCGTCGACCTTGTAGTACGACGGCTCCGCGCTGTCGACGCCGATCCGGAGGGTCCCGCCGGCCGCGGCGCTCGCCTCGTCGGTCGCAGGCGGCGCGGGGTCGGAGAGTCGTCCACTGAAGACGATCGCGCCTAGGAGGGCAAGGGCACCGACGACGACGAACTTGGTCTGGCTCATGGGAGGGGGATCCTGTTCCAGGGAGGGGGCCAGCCTTCGATGTGGCTGAATTGTTGCCAAATCGAACAGCGGTCCACACCGCGACGTCCAGGGTCTTCAACCCATAACGAGACGTCGCCAACACCCCTGACCGTGCCATATGAGCCAGATCACACGGTTCTGTCCGTGATTCGGAATCAACCGTCGCTAACGAGACCCAAACGAAGATACTCCGCGGAGTATGTGCCCTGGAGGAGCAGGGACGCGTAGCGGGCGACCTCCGTGGTCGCGTTCGCCTCGACGACCTCCACCCGTACGCCGCGCGTGTCCGCGGCCTCGGTGAGCAGGCGTCGCTGCTCGACCATGATCGGATCGGTCGCGCCGTCGTCGAGGATGACCAGGACGGGACGTACGGACGCCTCCTCCTCGGCGAAGGGGTCGTCGAAGACGTTGCGCGGCCGCGCCGCCTCGAGGACCGGGAGCAGGTCGTCGGCGTCACCGGCGATGGCACCGCGGCCGCTGGCCCGGCGCAGGTTCTCGGCGACCCGTCGGGCAGCGCGGGCGGCGAGGACGGAGCCACCCCACACCACCGGGAGCGAGTCGGCCAGCGAGATCGCCAGGATCTTGCCCGGGTTGACCGAGATGTCGCGGTGCGGCGAGCAGGCGGTGGCGACGTCGTCGAGCGCGTCGGCCACCTTGTCCGCGTCGGCCTCCGGGCCGAGCCCGACCGAGTTGAGGTAGGTGAGCATCAGGATCGCCATCGCGAGCGTGTCGCCGCCCTCGACCGGGAGCAGCGTGCTGTCGCGCCCCTCGGCGTGCTGGGCGACCAGCGACTTCTCCGGGGCGGCCACGACCAGCTGGGCGCCACGGCGGACGGCCTCGGCGGCGGCCGAGGCCTCACCCGGGTCGGAGCCGGTCGGAGCCAGCACGACCACGAGGTCGAGGCTCCCGGCCCAGCCGGGCAGGCCCGGGGCGGGCCAAGCGACGAACGGCACCGGGCAGAACGGCTCGAGGACGGCGCGGAGCAGGCGCGAGTCGGGACCCGCCGCGACGACGGCCCGGGGTCGGCCGGTCTCTGCGGCGCGGCGTACGGCCTCCTGCAGGGGCTCTGCGGCACCCGCAGCCTCCCGGCGGACCCGGGCTCCGGACTCGGCCAGCGAACGCAGCAGCAGGTCGATACCGGCCAGCGCCCGCTCGTCGTCCAGCCTGGACTCGTCGAACCAGGTCATCGCGGCCTCACCCCTCCGTTGGCTGAGCCTTGGTGGGACGGGCCTCGTCGATGAGGAGGACGGGGATGCCGTCACGGACCGGGTAGGCAAGGCCGCACTCCCCCTGGCAGACCAGCTCGCTGTCGGCCTCGACAGGCAGGAGGTCGCCGTGGCACTGCGGACAGACGATGATCTCGAGCAGCTTCTCGCTCAGGCCCAGGGCGCTCATGAGACGGTTTCCTTTCGAATGATCGCGAGCGCCTCGTCGCGCACGCGCTCCATGGTGGGTGTGTCCTTGCCCTCCGCGTTGAGCCGCAGCAGCGGCTCGGTGTTGGAGGCGCGTACGTTGAACGACCAGTCCGCGTGGGAGAGGGTCAGGCCGTCGAGCTTGTCGACGGTGACACCGTCGCGCCCGGCGTACGCCTTCTCGATCTCGGCCACCGTGGCGGCCTGGTCGGGGACGGTGGAGTTGATCTCGCCGCTCATCGGATAGCGAGCGTAGTCGGCCAGCAGCTCGCTCAGCGGCTTGTCGGTCTCGGCGAGGGCGGCGAGGACGTGCAGCGCGGCGAGCATGCCGGAGTCGGCGCGCCAGAAGTCACGGAAGTAGAAGTGGCCGCTGTGCTCCCCACCGAAGGCCGCCTCGGACTCGGCCATCACGGCCTTGATGTAGGAGTGGCCGACGCGGGTGCGTACCGGGGTGCCGCCGAGCTCGCTCACGATCTCCGGAACCGCGCGCGAGGTGATCAGGTTGTGGATGATCGTCGCGCCCGGCTCCTGGGCCAGGGCACGCTCGGCGATCAGCGCGGTGATCGCGCTCGGGCTGACCACCTCGCCCTTCTCGTCGACCAGGAAGCAGCGGTCGGCGTCGCCGTCGAAGGCCAGGCCGGCGTCGGCGCCGGTCTCGCGCACCTTCGCCTGCAGGTCGACCAGCGTGGTCGAGTCGAGCGGGTTGGCCTCGTGGTTGGGAAAGGTGCCGTCGAGCTCGAAGTACATCGGGATCAGCTCGACCGCCTCGGCGCCCAGGCGGCCGAAGACCGCGGGTGCGGTGTGGCCGGCCATGCCGTTGCCGGCGTCGGCGACGATGGTGAGCCGGCGACCCTTGACCGGGGCCAGACCGAGCAGGTGCGCGGCGTACGCCTCCAGCACATCCGTCTCGCTGATGCTGCCGGCGACGTCGGCGATCGGGGCCTCACCGGAGATGACCAGATCGCGGATCTCGTCGAGCCCGGTCTCGGCGCCGACCGGGACCGCGTTGGCTCGGCACAGCTTGATGCCGTTGTACTGCGCCGGGTTGTGGCTGGCGGTGAACATCGCGCCCGGAAGGCCGAGGTGACCGGAGGCGAAGTAGAGCTCGTCGGTCGAGGCCAGCCCGATCATCGTCACGTCGGCACCGGCCTCGGTCGCACCTTCGGCGAAGGCCCCCGAGAGCACCGGGGAGCTCGGGCGCATGTCGTGGCCGACGACGATCTCGCCGCCACGCGCGCCGACGACGTGCACGAAGGCCCGCCCGGCGAGTCGGGCGAGGTTCTCGTCGATCTGGTCAGGGACGGTGCCACGGACGTCGTACGCCTTGAAGACGGCGTTGGCGATGTCGGGGTCGACTCTCTCCGGCATGTCCGGAACTCTAGTCGTCCTACTCCGACGTCAGCACGCGGAGGTGCCCGCGGCGGGTGCCGCCGGGGCGGGGCTGGCCCTTGTCGAACCCAGTGTTCGCCCCCGGCTCGTCGGCGTCGTCTTGCACGGGCGCCCCGACGGGTCCTCGCGGGGACGGAGCCGGCGGCCTCGCGGCCTCACGGACGGCATCGGCCAGAGCCAGCAGGTCATCGCCCTTGGGCTGCGGGTCGACGGGCTCACGAGCCAGCCTGACGACCTCCCAGCCCCGAGGCGCGGACAGCCGCTCGGCATGCTCCTCGCACAGGTCATAGGCATGCGGCTCGGCATAGGTCGCCAGCGGGCCGAGAACGGCCGTCTGGTCGGCGTACACATAGGTGAGCGTGCAGACGGCTTGACGCTGGCAGGCGGTACGCGAACAACGACGAGCAGTCACGGGTGAACCGTACTCCCCTGAGGCCAGCCGCGCAGTTAGGCTCGCGTACATGACCAGGCACAGGGATCGACACGGCCGTGGGAGACGCGGCCCGATGGCCGTCCCGACCGACCCGAAGGTGCCGGTCCTGCGCACCCGCCGCGAGCGCTTCGACGACATCGCGCTCGCCATCGTCACCGAGATCGACGCTCGCTGGCAGTCACGGCTGGGCCTGATCGAGTACGCCGTCGAGGAGTCTCCGGACATCCCCAAGGAGTGGACCGTCGAGGACCACATCCCGCTCGGTTCGCTCGAGCGCGGCGCGGGCGCGAAGCCCGCGCGGCTGGTGATCTACCGGCGGCCGATCGAGCACCGCTGCCATACTCGCTCCGAGGTCGAGGCGATGGTGCTCATGGTCGTGGTGGAGCAGGTCGCGGACCTGCTCGGGATCTCGGCCGAGGATGTCGATCCGCGCTACCAGCCTTGACCGGTCTTCGTACTGGCACGGTTGGGTGCTGAGTATTTGGGGTTGGGCTGGGCCGCCGACCCGTTCTTCGAGGGTCTTCTCGACCTGGCCCGGAGTCAAGGACGGCCTGCGGCCGCCGGCTGGCGCCGGCCGCTTCGCGGTCCTTGACACCGGACCATGTCGAGAAAGATTTTGGCTGGCTATCGGGGCGGCGGCCCGGGTGTGGCCACGGCACACGCACCCACGGCAGGTGACCGCTCCACTCCGAGATCAGACATGGGGTCTCCGGGTGGAAGAGAATTTTCTTTCACCCGCCAACCCCACCCCCGGGCCAGGCTCCCTCTGAGGCGAACGAAAATTCGTTCGCCTCCCCAACCCATCTGCCGACCTGGTCCCCGGGCGGAAAGAAAATTCCTTCCGCCGGTCGGCTCATCCCAGATCCCAAGCCCCTACCCAACCCACATCGCTGCGCCAAACCCCAACCACCAATAGACGCCCACAAGACGAGCGCCGAAAATGGAACGCTCAGGGCTCCAAAGGCAACGGCAACCCCGGAGCAACCCCAGCAGTCCGTACCTCCGAGCGCAACGGCCGGAACGGGACGACCGCGTCGCCATCGCCGCTCATCACCACGGCCGCATTGATCTCGACACCCGCAGGCACGAGCTGGATCAGCGCTGCCTCCGCGGGCACCTCGACCTCGGCACCCAGCCCAGGACCGACCTCGACGGACTTGGCCTTGAGCGCCTTGCCCTTCGCGGTCATCGGGACCACCTTGACGGTGCCGCTGGTCCCGGTCTTGGCGACTGGACCGGAGATCAGGACCCGCTTCTTGCCGACGCCGCCGCCGGCCGGGACGACCACTGCGGTCGGCTCCGAGATCGTCTCGGTGGCCGTGGTGATCGCGACGTCGCCGCCGTCGACCGAGCGCATCGCGGTGGCGACCGGGCCGGTGGCGACGATCTCGACGCCGTACGCGTCACCGGCGCTGTCCTTGCCGAGCAGCTTGGTCAGGTCGACCTGCGTCTGCCCGTTGGGCGGCACGCTGATCTCCGGAGCGCCCTCGGGGGTGAGTACGTTCTTCGGGGTGAGCAGGCGCAGCTCGGCGCTCACCTGGGCGTCGCCCGGGTTGATGACGGTGAGGGTGCGGCTCGCGGACTTGTTGGGGTAGCCGACCAGCAGGTTGGTCTCGGCCGGCGTCGACTGACCCGGGAAGTAGTCCTCGGTGCCACGCTGCGTCTCGAGCGCGACGGCACGGTCGCGGACCATCACCCCGGCCTGGCCGCGTACGACCGTGGTCTTCAGGGAGAGCTCGCCCTTGCGCGGGATCACGTGCAGCAGGTCGAAGGTGCGAGTGGTGTTGCCGGGGATCGCGACGCCGCGGAGGTCCTCGGGGACAGCCACCACGCCCTTCTCGTCGTAGAGCGAGATGTCGACCGTGGCCGCACCGCTGTTCGGGTTGGTGAGCTCGAGGACCGAGTTGTGGGTGGCGCCCGCACCGACGCCCGGGAACCAGGCCTCCGCCTGCGGGGGCAGGCAGCCCGTCGCCGCGAGCGGTTTGGTCGTCGAACGTCCGGCGACCAGGCCGGGCGCGACCTCCTTGCCCGCCTTGACCACGACCGAGCCGGGCTTGACCGACGCGCTGGTGACCTTGCCGGACGCCACGGTGGTCTCCGCGCCCTTGCCCGCGCCGGGGCCGCTCAGCGTGACCTTGCCGGACCCCTCGGCAGCGTTGGTGACGGTGACCTGGTCGGCGCCGGACTTCGGCTTGCCGGGGCACACCACGGTGGCCGCCGTCGGCGCACTGCTTTCGGCGGCCAGCTTCGGCTGCTCCCACTGGTGGGGCCGGTTGAGCAGCAGCGCGACGGCCATCGCACCGACCAGACCCAGTGCCACCAGCACGGTGTTGTCGCGGCGACCGCGCTGCCTGCGTACGCGGCGCAGCCGGGGTCGCGCAGCGGCAGCCGCCGCGGCGGCTGCCGCCATCCGTCCGCCCTTGGCGCGCTCGTGCTGTGACTCCTGCTGGGCCTCCGGCTCCTCCACCCGCATCTCGTCGGCGGTCGGCCAGGCCTCGAACTCCGGCTCGAAGCCACCCCGGAACTCGCCGGTCTGATAGTCGCCCTCGTACGCCGGCGGATAGCCCGTCTGGGCGAGCATCTGTCCCGTCTCCGGGCCCGGCACGTAGGGCTCCTGGGCGTAGAGCTGCTCCGGGGTGTAGCCCTCGGGCGGCGTCTGGGCCGTCTGCCCCGTGTACGGGTCGGCGAACGGGTCCAGCATCCACGGCTCCTGGCCGTAGACGTCGTCGGCCTGCGGCTCGTGCGAGCGGTCGTAGGGGTCTCGTGAGTGACTCATGCCGACTCCCTCCTCTGGATCAGCGTCGGCAGGCACAGGACCAGGACCACGAACAGCCCGATCCCGGCCAGGACCAACAGGATCGTACGGATGATGGATTGCGACTCGGTCACGCCCGGGTCGCTCGGCTCGGAGTCGAGCAGCCAGGCACGCGTCGAGCGCTCGACGGTGCTCGCCTGGGTCACCGAGCCGGAGGCGTCGATCCCCTCGGCGACCGAGGAGTCGGCCGGGCCGGGCATCACGATGTAGGCCACGCCCTGGGCGGCCAGATCACCGATCACCGCGTCGTCGGGGTCGGCGGCCAGGCGGCGTACGACTCCGGTGAGCTCCTCGGAGCCACCGGCGACCTGCGCGATCTCGTCCTCACCGAGGGTGATCCCGTCGTTGCGCAGCACGGCGTAGCGGAGGCCGTCGTCGACCGAGCCGCGAAGCACGAGGACGCCGTCCTCCGGACCGAGCGTGGTCGAGGT
Source organism: Nocardioides sp. NPDC127514 (assembly GCF_040302125.1). NCBI lineage: Bacteria > Bacillati > Actinomycetota > Actinomycetes > Propionibacteriales > Nocardioidaceae > Nocardioides > Nocardioides sp. NPDC127514. Next base: position 85,084 of record NZ_JBEORF010000034.1, read on the forward strand.
CGGGTCGAGCATGTAGGAGGGCACTCCGGTGTGGCCGAGGGCCCGGGTGTTGTCGGTGAGGTCGCCGGTGCCGGCGTAGACGAACCAGCCGAGGCTGCCGACGACGCCCACCGCCGCGACCGCAGCGGCCGCGCCGACCATGACCTTCCGCAGCCCACTGAGACCGTCGAGGATGGCGCCCTGGGCGCCCAGCACCGCCGCGACCACCGCGAACCCCTGGATGGCGACCAGCGGGAAGCCCCAGCCGACCCGGGCGATGCCGGCGTCGAGCGGGATCGGGATCCAGGACAGCAGCATCGTGACGACCGCCGTCGCAACCGCGCCGATCCAGCAGACCATGACCGGGATCCGGGTGCGGCTCGGGATCAGCGCGAGCACGGCGAGCAGCGGCAGCGCCAGGCCCAGCCACCACGGGGCACCGAGATCGGCACCGTCGAGGCCGGTCAAGCGGCCCACGAGCAGGTCGAAGCCGCCCGCGGCCGGGGCCGGCAGCCGGCCCGGGTCGAGCAGCAGTGCAGCCCAGCCGCCGGAGAAGAGCGCCGGCAGCCACCACGGAAGCAGCAGCCCGACCGGCGTCGCGATCGCCGCGGCGGGCGGACCCCACTGGTCGCGGTCACTGAGCACGGCGGGCATCAGCCGGCGGGCGACGATGAAGATGACCGCCGCGAAGACGGCCGCCACCAGGAAGGCCATCGGCGCGAAGGCGGTGATGACGGTGAGCAGCAGGCCGGTGCGCCAGCCGGCGCGCCAGCGGCGGTCGGCGACGGGGTCGCTGAAGCCGAGCGCGGCGTGGGCGAGCCAGGGCAGCAGCGCGCCGACCACGACCGCGCCGATCCGGCCGTCACCGAAGGCACCGCTGACATAGGGAACCAGGGCGTAAGCCGTCGCACCCCACAGCAGCAGCCAGCGAGGGGCGCCGAGGTGGCTGATCAGCCGGCCCGCGACCCGCAGCAGCCGCCACGCACCGCCGAGCGCGATCGGGAAGCTGAGCAGCATGACGGCGGTGACCGCCAGGCTCGGGTTGCCGCCGAGGAACGTCGCGAGCACCGCCAGCGGGAAGACGTGCGGCGGCGCGGGCACGCCGGTGCCCTGCGAGATCGCGTGCCACGACTCGAACTGCAGCTGCCACCAGTCGCCCACGTTCTGGGGCGTCGGTCCGAGGCCGCTGCCGGCCACACCGCCGAGCGCGGCACGTGCCCCGATGACCCCGAGGATGCCGACGACGACCAGGAGCACCGCGACCGGATTGGTGAACAGACGCACCAGCCAGCCGGTCTCGGCGGGGATCTCGTCCTCCTCCAGCTGGGCCCGCTCGGCCTGACGCTTGGCGGCGAAGGAGGCCGGATCGGCCTCGGCCTGCGCCATCTGGCGCCGCTCGGCGATGTCGGAGGCCTGCAGGGTGACCGCGGTGGCGACGTCGGAGACGAAGTCGAGTCCGTGGCGGTAGGGCAGCCAGGGCGGAGGCAGCAGCGCCTTGACCACGTCCTTGTCGGCGTGCGCCTGCTTCCGGCGACGCCGCTTGGCGAGCATGATCTGGCCGGTGTGGCCGTAGATCCAGCCCAGCGCGGCCAGGTCGTCGAGAGCGGTCCCGGGGTCGCGCACCAGGATGAAGCCGAGCATCCGCCACAGGGTCTGGAAGAAGAACCTGATCATCCACAGCGCCAGCGTCCCCGGCCGGCCGTTGACCAGCAGGGTGTAGAGCGCGGCCCGCCGCTCCTGATAGTGGATCCGGCGACCGGTCAGCTGCGTCTTGCGTACGCCGCGGTGGGCCGCCTCCACGTGGAAGACGACCGCGTCCGGGACGGCGATGGTCGTGAAGCCGGCGTTGGCGGCCCGCCAGCCGAGGTCCATGTCGGTGCCGAGGACCGGGAGGTGCTTGTCGAAGCCGCCCAGGTATTCGAGGACCTCGCGGCGGATCAGCATGCCGGCGGTGTTGACGGCCAGGACGCGGCGTACCTCGTCGTGCTGGCCCTGGTCGTACTCGCCCCGCTCCAGGCCGGTCTCCCGGGCTCCGGTGACCGAGATCGAGACACCGAGCTCGAGCATCCGGCGCAGCGAGGGCCACTCCCGGATCTTGGGGCCGAGGATGTCGGCCTCCGGGTATTCGGCGGCGGCGTTGAGCAGGGTCGAGAGCGCGTGCGGGTCGGGGGTGGAGTCGTCGTGGAGGAACCAGATCCACTCCGGCGGCTGAGCCGCCTGGTGGAGGATGGCGAGCGCCTCGTTGGCCGCGTCCGCGAACGTCGTCGACGCCGGGAGCTTGACCACCTGGGCGAAGGTCTCCTCCAGGATCTCGACCGACCTGTCGGTCGAGCCGGTGTCGATCGTGACGGCAAAGCTCACCGGAGCCTGCTGGTTCCTGATCCCGTCGATGACGGTCGGAAGCCAGCCGGCGCCGTTATGAGAGACGAGGACGAGGGCGACCGACGCATGCACGATCGGCAACCCTAGTGCCCAACTGGTGATAGACCGAATGGACCTGTCGAGCGATCGGCCAAGCCCCCGCAGGTATTTGTCCGGAAAAGATCAGCAGGCCCGGACCGTGAGGTCCGGGCCTTGCTGGCTCGTGCTTGGGTATTGCCTCAGACTGCGCGCTTCTTCAGCTTGCGGCGCTCTCGCTCGGAGAGTCCACCCCAGATTCCGAAGCGCTCGTCGTTGCCCAGAGCAGACTCAAGGCAGTCCTGGCGCACCTCGCAGGTCTGGCAGACCTTCTTGGCCTCCCGAGTCGATCCACCCTTTTCAGGGAAGAACGCCTCCGGATCCGTCTGCGCGCACAGGGCGCGCTCCTGCCAGCCCCCTTCGTCGGTGTCCGGCTCGAGGAGAAACAGCTCTCTCATCGTCTTTCCGACCTTTCGACCCTATTCAGCTTGTTTTCGGGACCGTGACCCCATCTTGGGCCAGTCACCTCACGCCATCGGCAGGTAACCGATCCCCCCGTTTTTTGCGGGTACTGCCCCTTGTTACGGCCTAGGCCGTCACTTTGATGCAGTTCCCCGCTGAAATCTTCCCGAGATTTTCAAGCGCTGTCGCCACCGCTATCGGTCCCCGTTTCAATTTCGAATCACACTGATGAAATTACATGCCTGTCGGTGCCACAAGTCAACCCTCAAATCTGCTAGGGCCGCTCTAACACAGGCTTTCCGCACCGGCTGGAGCAGGGTTGCTGGCCCCCGTCTGAGAGGCTAGGGCCATGCGTGACATCACCGTTCTCTCCGGCGGCCATGGTGGTTCGAAGTTCATCTCCGGGCTCCTCCACGGCATCTCTGCCGGCCGTGTCCCGGGCATTGAGGAAGATGCCCGGGTCACCGTGATCGCCAATACCGCCGACGATCTGTGGATGCACGGCGTCAAGGTCTGCCCCGACCTCGACACGGTGATGTACACCCTCGGCAACGGATTCGACCATGAGCGCGGCTGGGGCCGCAAGGCCGAGACGTGGTCGATCAAGGAGGAGCTCGAGGCCTACGAGGTCCCCGGCACCTGGTTCGGGCTCGGCGACCGCGATATCGCCACGCATCTCGTACGCACCCAGATGCTCGAGGCCGGGTTCCCGTTGTCGCAGGTCACCGCCGCGTTGTGCGAACGCTGGCTGAAGCCTGTATGGGGCGACCGCGTGCGGCTGCTGCCGATGACCGACGACCGTGTCGAGACCCACGTGGCGATCAAGGACGAGAATTCACCCAGTGGACTCTCAGTCGTTCACTTCCAGGAATACTGGGTACGTCTCCGGGCCGGCGTTCCCGTCGAGAAGCTGATCTTCGTGGGGCAGGACGAGTCGAAGCCGGGACCCGGGGTGATGGACGCGCTGCTGAAGTCCGACCTGGTGATCGTGCCCCCGTCCAACCCGGTCGTCTCGATCGGGACCATCCTCGGCGTACCCGGGATCCGGGAGGGCCTGGTCGCCACCTCGGCCCCCGTGGTGGGGATCTCGCCGATCATCAGCGGTCATCACGTACGCGGCATGGCGGAGCAGATGCTCGCCGCCATCGGCGTCGACGCGACCGCCGCCGGAGTCGGTCTGCATTATGGGACGCGGGGCTCGGGCGGGGTCCTCGACGGCTGGCTCGTCGACACCGCCGACGCCGACGCGGTCCCCTCGCTCACCGCGTCGGGGCTGAAGGCGGCCGCCGTGCCGCTGTGGATGTCCTCCGAGGACGCGACCGCCGACATCGCCGCTGCCGCGGTCGAGCTGATCCGATGACGGCGCCCATGAGCGGGCAGGGCATCACCGTCACCGCTCCCGACGGCGTACCCGAGGTGCGTAAGGGCGACGACCTCGCCGCCCTGCTCCTGGACGCCCTGGAGTCCCCGCTGGTCGACGGCGACATCGTCGTGGTCACCTCGAAGGTGGTCTCCAAGGCCGAGGGCCAGGTGCGCGAGGGCAACCGGGACGACGCGCTCCCCGGCGAGACGACACGGGTGGTGGCCCGACGCGGGCCCACCCAGATCGTGCGCAGCCGGCTCGGGCTGACGATGGCTGCCGCCGGGATCGACGCCTCCAACGTCGAGGCCGGATACATCGTGCTGCTCCCCCTGGACCCCGACGCCTCCGCGCGTGCCCTGCGCGCCACGTTCCTCGACCGCACCGGCGCTAACGTCGGGGTGATCATCACCGACACCGCCGGACGCGCCTGGCGCGACGGGCAGACCGACATCGCGATCGGCGCCGCCGGGCTCGAGGTGCTGGAGAGCTTCGCCGGCCAGGTCGACGCCTACGGCAACGACCTCGTCGTCACCGCCCCCGCCGTCGTCGACGAGATCGCCTCGGCGGCCGAGATCTCCCAGGGCAAGCTCGGCGCGCGGCCGTTCGCGGTCCTGCGCGGCCGGGCGGACCTCGTCCGCGAGCCCGGCGACGACGGGCCTGGAGCGAGCGCGCTCATCCGCCCCGAGGGGTCGGACTTCTTCGGCTTCGGGGCCAGGGAGGCCGTCGTACGCGCCCTGAAGGGTGCCGCCGAGGACCAGGCTCCGTTCGGTGCGCCGGCAGGCATCGAGGAGCTCTCCGCAGCCGTCGCGGAGGTGACCGGGACCACCCCCGTCCCGCACGGGGACGGGCTTCGGGTGGCCGGAGCCGATCCGGCGGTGATCGCCGCGCTGGCCTTCGCCCACGGCTGGCGATGCGAGCGCGAGGAGAATAATCACGGGGCAACTTCCCTTCTGCTACCACTGACCACCTAGAATCTGCGCGTCCCGACAAAAGACCCGAGGTACGCCGAACCGTGGCCAACAAGTCGCTCAACAAAGACCGCCGTGCGGTCATCAACGACATCCGCAAGAAGCAGGGCCGCGCAGAGCGCGTCCGAGGCTGGGCGATCATCGGTGTCTGCATCGCCTTCGCCGTCGTGATCATCGGCGCTGCCGCATGGACGCCGATCAGCGGCTTCATCAAGGACAGCGAGTACAAGGACGTCGCGCTGCAGGACATCGGGAAGAGCGCCAAGGCGGCCGGCTGCCAGAAGGTCACCGAGATGGCGGCCGACGGCAACCAGAACCACATCGCCACCGGCACCGAGCAGACCTACACGACTGCTCCCCCGGCGTTCGGACCGCACTGGAACGAGGCCAACGTGGCCCCGGCCGACATGTCGCGCAAGTTCTACACCGCCGGGGACCGCCCCGACCTCGAGGCGCTGGTGCACAACCTCGAGCACGGCTACACGATCGTGTGGTACGACGACACCGTCTCCGACGACGAGCTCGACGAGCTCCGCGCCATCGGCCAGAAGTTCTCCGGCACCTCCAACTTCCGCTACAAGTTCATCGCGGCTCCGTGGACCGCTGCCGACGCCAAGGAGACCGCGGTCGCCGGCGACAAGAAGACCGAGTTCCCCTCGGGCACCCACATCGCCATGACGCACTGGTACGCCGACGCCGCCAACCCGACCGAGGCGTCCACCCAGAAGGGCGTCTTCCAATACTGCGACGGCGTCTCCGGCGAGGCGATCAAGGACTTCATGGAGAAGTACCCCTACACCGACAGCCCCGAGGCCCAGGCCATGTGAGGCCCTGCCGAGTCGGCGCATCTGCCCCCGTGCCTCGCCACGCGATCCCCGCTGGCGTCGCGCACTCGGAGCCAGCCAGGTCTCCGCAACCAGCACTCGACGTCGCCGTCGCCCCGCGTCCGCC
>NZ_JBEORF010000035.1:0-78931 GCF_040302125.1 Nocardioides sp. NPDC127514
TGGTCACGGTCGGGATCAACCCGTTGACCGGACGGCAGGTCGTCACCGTCAACGGCCAGAGTTTCGTCGCCCACAACTACAGATTCGGCCCGCCAGAAGTGCGGACTCGGCCGCGCCGCTGGGTCAGAGGGCGGCGGCGACCAGCTCGGCGAGCTGGACGGTGTTGAGCGCGGCGCCCTTGCGGAGGTTGTCGTTGGAGATGAACAGGGCGAGACCGCGGTTGTCGGGAACACCCTCGTCCTGACGGATGCGGCCGACGTAAGAGGGGTCCTTGCCGGCGGCGTACAGAGGCGTCGGTACGTCGCGGAGCTCGACGCCCGGGGCGTTCGAGAGGATCGCGATCGCGCGCTCGGGGGTCAGTGGGGAGGAGAACTCGGCGTTGACCGCGAGGGAGTGCCCGGTGACGACCGGGACGCGGACGCAGATGCCGGAGACCCGCAGGTCGGGCAGCGAGAGGATCTTGCGGGACTCGTTGCGGAGCTTCTGCTCCTCGTCGGTCTCGTTCAGGCCGTCGTCGACCAGCGAACCGGCGTAGGGAAGGACGTTGTAGGCGATCGTCTCGACGTACTTCTCCGGCTCGGGGAACGTGATCGCGGACCCGTCGTACGCGAGTTCGCGGGCCTTGTCGCCGGCCGCCGCGATCTCGCCGACCAGCTCCTCGACGCCGGCGACGCCGGAGCCCGAGACCGCCTGGTAGGTCGATACGACGAGCCGCTCGAGACCGGCTTCGTCGTGGAGCGCCTTGAGGGCCGGCATCGCGGCCATCGTGGTGCAGTTGGGGTTGGCGATGATGCCCTGGCGGGCCGCGATGACGCCGTCCATCGCCGAGGGGTTGACCTCGGAGACGACCAGCGGGATCGACGGGTCCTTGCGCCAGGCCGAGGAGTTGTCGATGACGATCACACCGGCGTCGGCGAACTTCGGCGCCAGTGCCTTCGAGGTGGCGCCACCGGCGGAGAAGATCGCGATGTCGAGGCCCGAGGGGTCAGCGGTGGCGGCATCCTCGACGACGACCGAGCGGTCACCGAACTCGATGGTCTTGCCCGCCGATCGCGCCGAGGCGAAGAAACGGACCTCGCCGAGCGGGAAGCCGCGCTCGAGCAGGATCTGGCGTACGGCGACGCCCACCTGTCCGGTCGCTCCCACAATTCCCAGGTTGATGGTGCTCATCGGCCGGTCCCTCCATAGACGATGGCCTCTACGTCGCTGTCGAGGCCGAATGCTTTGTGCGTCGCGCGCACAGCGCGGTCGAGGTCGTCGGCGCTGACGAGCACCGAGACGCGGATCTCCGAGGTCGACACCATCCTGATCAGGACTCCCTCGGCGGCGAGCGCGGCGAAGAACTTCGCCGTGATCCCCGGATGCGTACGCATCCCGGCACCGACGATCGAGAGCTTGCCGATCTGCTCGTCGGCGACCGGGTCGGCGAACCCGACCTCACCCTGGATGTCGCCGAGCGCCGCACGGGCCCTCTTGACGTCGGTACGCGGCAGCGTGAACGAGATGTCCGTGCGCCGGGTCTTCTCCGCCGACACGTTCTGGACGATCATGTCGATGTTGATGCCGTTGTCGGCGAGAGTGTCGAAGATGCGGGCAGCCTCACCGGGCTCGTCGGTGACGCCGGCGACGGTGATCTTGGCTTCGCCGCGGTCGTGGGCAACGCCGACGATCTCCGGGGTGTCGCCGTTGGCGTCGGCGCCGTAGGAGACCTTCTCGACCTCCACGTCGCTGAACCTCTCCGCGGCGGCCTGCACGGCGCGGTCGACCTCGTCGTCGCCGACGACGACCGAGACCCGGACCTCCGAGGTGGAGATCATCTGGATGTTGACTCCGGCCTGCGCGATCGCGGAGAAGAAGTCGGCGATCTTCTTCGGCTGGGTGCGCAGCCCTGCACCGATCAGGGAGACCTTGCCCATCCGGGGCTCGGTGTTCACCCGCTCGAAGCCGAGCTCACCGCGCGCCTGCTCCAGCACCTTCCCGGCCCTCTCGGCGTCGTCGCGGGGCAGCGTGAACGTGATGTCGGTGCGGTCGGTGCCGGCCGCCGACGAGTCCTGGACCACCATGTCGACGTTGATGCCCACCCCGGCGATGATCTCGAAGACCTTCGCCGCGGCGCCCACCTCGTCGGGTGCGTTGACGACCGTGATCTTGGCCTGGCTGCGGTCGTGGGCGATGGCGGCGACGATCGGCGCCTCCATCCCGGCGTCACCGCTGCGCTGGTGGTCGGCGTGCGGCGAGACCGCGTCGATGCTGCCCTTGACCACGGTGCCGTTGAGGGTGGAGAAGGAGGAGCGTACGTGGATCGGGAGGCTGTGACGCCGGGCGAACTCGACCGAGCGCAGGTGGAGCACCTTCGCCCCGGAAGCCGCCAGCTCGAGCATCTCCTCGAAGGCGACCGAGCTCAGCTTGCGGGCGGTCGGGACGATCCGCGGGTCGGCGGTGAAGACGCCGTCGACGTCGGTGTAGATCTCACAGACGTCGGCGTCCAGCGCCACCGCCAGCGCAACCGCGGTGGTGTCGGTGCCGCCACGGCCCAGCGTGGTGATGTCCTTGGTGTCCTTGGAGACGCCCTGGAAGCCGGCCACGATCGCGATCGCACCGTCGGCGAGCGCTGCCTGGATCCGCTCCGGGGTGATGCTGAGGATCTTGGCGCGCCCGTGCTGCGCGTCGGTGATCAGCCCGGCCTGCGACCCGGTGAAGGACCGAGCCTCGTACGCCAGCCCGCGCTCGTTCGCGACGTCGTTGATCGCCATCGCCAGCAGCGCCATCGACTGCCGCTCGCCGGAGGTGAGCAGCATGTCGAACTCACGCGCGTGCGCGGTCGCGTCGGGCGAGACCTTGTTGGCCAGGTCGATCAGCTCGTCGGTGGTGTCGCCCATGGCAGAGACGGCCACGACCACGTCGTGGCCCTGCTCTTTGGTCGCGACCACTCGCTGAGCAACGCGCTTGATGCCTGCAGCGTCTGCGACCGAGCTGCCACCGTACTTCTGAACGACGATTCCCACGGCGGGAAAGTCTACGTTGCCGATGCGGCCGTCTTCTCCAGCATCTCATCAGCGGCAGCCAGGTCCTCGTCCTCACCGGTGAACGGCTCGGAGTCGAGGCGGTCGTGAGCGACCACGGTGAGCAGCGCGTTGAGCACGGCACCGGCCAGGTTGCCCCAGTTGTTGACGTAGCTGAACTGCCACCACCACAGCGCCTCGTCGACGTCGCCGAGACGGTAGTGACGCAGGCCGTACTCCAGGTCGGTCACCAGGCTGGCGACGTCGTCGGAGATCTGGCTGTCGACCACGTCCGGGCTGTACGGATCGAAGACGAAGCTGTAGGTGTCGATGTCCCCGAACATCTCGGCGAGCCCCATCCGGAGCTCATCGACGTCGGCTTCCATGCCCACGTCGGGCTGGAACTCCTCACGAGGCTCGAAGTCCTGCTGGGCGCCCAGTCGCGCGCCGGCCAGCAGGATCTGGCTCACTTCGAGCAGCAGCATCGGGACGGCGCTGCCACCATCGCCGTCCGCAGCGATCGCGCGCACCGAGAGCAGAAAGCTCTCCACCGAGTCGGCGATGCTGGTGGCGAAGTCCTTGCCGGTCAAGTCGTTCGTCATGACGGCCCCCTTCCCGAGGTCCCTTGAATCGTCAGGCTACCGCCGAAGTCGCGGCCTGACGAGGGTAAAGAGTCGGCTCTTAGGGATCGCACAGGTAACGGCTACTCAGCCGCCCGGCGTCCGGCGAAGGCGCGGCCGAGGGTGACCTCGTCGGCGTACTCCAGATCGCCACCGACCGGGAGACCGCTGGCCAGACGGGTGACCTTCAGTCCGAGCGGGCTCAGCTGACGGGTCAGGTAGGTCGCCGTCGCCTCGCCTTCGAGGTTGGGGTCCGTGGCGAGGATCACCTCGGTGATCCCGGGGTCGTTGAGCCGCTGGACGAGCTCACGGATGCGCAGCTGGTCGGGACCGATCCCGTCGATCGGGCTGATCGCACCGCCGAGCACGTGATAGCGCCCGCGGAACTCGCGGGTGCGCTCGATCGCGACGACGTCCTTGTACTCCTCGACCACGCACAGCACCGACTGCTCGCGACGGGGGTCGCGACAGATCCGGCAGGTCTCCTCCTCGGAGACGTTGAAGCAGACCGAGCAGAACTTCACCTTCGCCTTGACCTCGTTGAGGATCGAGGCCAGCCGATGTACGTCGGCGGGGTCAGCCTGGAGCAGATGGAACGCGATCCGCTGGGCGCTCTTCGGACCTACGCCCGGCAGCCGTCCCAGCTCGTCGATGAGGTCTTGGACCACACCCTCGTACAACTTGGTTATCGCCTGTCTCTAGCTGTGCGTATCTCAGAACCCGAGCTTGAACGGCGGCTCGCCGCCGCCGGGGGCACCGGGACCGCCGAGGCCGCCCGCGAGCGGGCCCATCGCCTCACCGGCGAGCTCGTCGGCCTTGCCCTTGGCCTCGCGGTAGGCAGCGACGATCACGGCGCCGAGGTCCTCGAGGTCGTCGGGGTTGCTGCCGTCGAACTCGCCCTGCTTGATCTCCACGCCGACCAGCTCGCCGGTGCCGGTGAGCTTGACGGTCACGGCACCGCCGGCGACGGTGCCGTCGACGATCGTCTCGGCGAGCTTCTCCTGGGCGTCGACGATCTGGCTCTGCAGCGCCTGGGCCTGCTGCATGATCGCGTTGAGGTCGAAGCCGCCCTCGCCGCCGAGGCCTTCGAGTGGGTTCGTCATCTGTGCCGTCCTAGTTGTGAGGAATCTCTTCGATCATCGTTGCACCCAGCTCCTGAGCGAGCAGAGCCTCGGCGCCCATCGCGGCCGGCCCGTCGTAGGCCTGGTCGTCGGGGTTGACCGCGGCGTCCGCCTCCGCCAGGCGAGCCACTGTGTCGTCGACCGGAGGCTCGTAGTCGGCCGCACGCGTCGGCCGGATGGCCTCCCGGGCCAGCGCGATCGCTCCTGGGTCGGCCGGCTGAGTCGCCGACGTCGCGGGCGGCTCCGGCGGGGCCGGGGGCTGGTCGGAGGGCGGCGGCTCGGCGGCCCAGTCGGGTGGTGGCGCCTGCTCGTTCCAGGAGGCCTCCGGCGGCTGTTGCTGCTGGGTGGGCTCCTGGGGCTGGCTCGGCTGCGGCGTCGGCGGCGCCTGCCGCTGCGGAGACCCTTGGCCGCCGCCCGCGACGATCGCCTCGATCTTCGGCTGGATGCCGATCACGTTGACCAGCGCCTGCCCGAGGATCGGCTCATGTCCGCCGGTCGCGAACCGGTCACGGAGACCCGGCGAGGCGAACCCGAGGGTGAGCACACCGTCGCGGAAGTCGACCACCTGAGCGTTCTGGCCCACCAGCGACCAGGTCGCCCGGCGCAGGCCCTTGGTCTGCGCGATCACGTCGTCCCACAGGCGGCGAACGTCGACGTTGCCCATCCCGCCCGGCGATTGAGCCGGAGGCTGGGTCTGAGGCTGGGCCGGAGGCTGGGTCGGTGGTTGCGACTGAGGCTGGCTCGGCGGCTCGGGAGCGGCCGGCGCCTGCTGGGAAGGCATCTCCGCGGCCGGAGCGGGCTCGCGGGCCGGCTCGGGGGTCGGAGCGTACGCCGGGACCGGCTCGGGCTGCGGCGCCGCCGGAGCGACCGTCTCGTGCCCCGGCGCACCGACCGACGGCTTGAGCACCGGCCGGTCCTGAGCGGGGGCCGGCGCCGCCGGAGCAGCGGCCACCGTCGGCGTACCGCTGATCTCGATCCGCCTCTCCAGACGGTCCAGCCGAGCCGCAAGACCATCGGCACCGTCGGCCGCGGGCAGCAGCACCCGGGCACAGATCAGCTCGAGCAGAAGCCGGGGGGCGGTGGCGCCGCGCATCTCGGTCAGACCAGTGGCGACCGCGTCAGCGGCTCGCGACAGATCGTGGGGGCCGAAGCGTCCGGCCTGGGCGACCAGCCGCTCGCCGCCGTCCTCGGAGACGTCGATGAGCCCGGTCGCGGGCGCGTCCGGGACCGCCTTGACGATGACGAGGTCACGCAGCCGCCGCAGCAGGTCCTCGGTGAACCGCCGCGGGTCCTGGCCGGTCTCGATGATCTTGTCGATGACACCGAAGACCGCAGCGCCGTCATGGGCGGCGAAGGCGTCGACGACCTCATCCAGCAGCGCGTCCGGGGTGTAGCCGAGAAGCCCGGCGGCCAGCTCGTACGTCACGCCCTCAGGCCCCGCGCCACCGAGCAGCTGGTCCATGACCGAGAGGCTGTCGCGCATCGACCCGGCGCCCGCACGCGCGACCAGCGGCAGCGCGGCCGGCTCGACGTTGATGCCCTCCTTCTCGCACAGCGTCGAGATGTAGTCGGAGACCAGCTTGGGCGGGAAGAGGCGGAACGGATAGTGATGGGTGCGCGACCGGATCGTCGGGATGACCTTCTCCGGCTCGGTCGTCGCGAAGATGAACCGCAGATGCTCCGGCGGCTCCTCGACGAGCTTGAGCAGCGCGTTGAAGCCCTGCGTCGAGACCATGTGGGCCTCGTCGATGATGTAGACCTTGTAGCGGCTCTTCACCGGCGCGAAGAACGCCTTCTCCCGCAGGTCACGAGCGTCGTCGACACCACCGTGCGACGCCGCGTCGATCTCGATCACGTCGATGCTGCCGGGCCCGCCGCGCGCCAGGTCCCGGCACGACTCGCACTCCCCGCACGGATCCGCGATCGGCGCCTTCTCGCAGTTCAGCGCCCGCGCCAGGATCCGCGCCGAGGTCGTCTTGCCGCAGCCGCGCGGCCCGGAGAAGAGGTACGCATGGTTGACCCGGTTGCCCGCCAGCGCATTGCGCAGCGGGCCGGTGACGTGATCTTGGCCGATGACCTCGGCAAACGTCTCCGGCCGGTAGCGGCGGTAGAGAGCTAGCGGTGCGTCCACCCGATAGACCCTAGCCGCGACCGCCGACAGTTCGTAACCACCCGCCACGTGCGTCGGGCACCTGTCCGTCGCCCAGGATGCGCGGGAAAAGAAAAGGCCCCCCACGTACCCAACAGAGCTCGCTTATCCTTGCTGCCTTCCGGCCCTGGGGAGGTTCGACAAGATGTCGCCACATGGGGGGTTGCGGAAGAGTCTAGACGAGTCCGCTCGCCGATCCCAAAGCACACCCGCTGGCCCTCCGCCGATTTCCTCCATGCTCGCGGAGCCGCGTAGGATCGCTCACGGATCTGTCGCCTAGTGGCCTATGGCGCACGGCTGGAATCCGTGTTGGGTTAACGCCCTCGGGGGTTCGAATCCCCCCAGATCCGCCAGCACAAATCGGCGCCTGACCTGCTATCGAGCAGGTCAGGCGCCGTTCGTTTATCACTGCGACGCGACCACCCCTCATCCGCGGCCTCGCGAGCGGAGCAGCGCGATTCCGAGGATCAGCCCTCCGGGCACGATCACGATCGGCGCCACCGGGTCCTCGAATCCGGCAGCGATCAGACCGACGAGGCTGACCACGCCGAGCAGGATGCTGACGATCGTGGTCGCCCTCGCCGCCCTGCGGACGACACCGTGCCCGCGTACCGCCTCGGCGGCGAAGACCATCGACCCGAGCGCGAGCAGCGACAGGGCGGAGACGAGCGGGACCGTCAGCACGTCGAAGTCCCGCACGAGGGGCGGCAGGTTCTCCGGGTCGGCGAACAGGCCCAACCCCAGAGCCACGTACGTCCACCACACGACCAGCGTGGCCAGCGCCGACCACCACGCGAGCTGAGCGAGCCGCCCGGGCGCGCCGGCGCGGATCTGGCGGGCAGCCAGAGCCAGGAGCACCGGGGACACGAAGAGGAGCAGCCCCGTGAGCAGGGCGTAGACCGGATGGTCCTGGGTGATCTCGGCCTGCGTGGAGCTGGCCAGCGCATTGACGGCCACACCTTCGCGTTCGGCTGCGGCCACGAGATCCTGCTCGAAGCCGGCCCCGATGGTGACGGCGACCACGACATACCCCGCCAGCACCGCGACCGCACCGACGTACGCCCGGCCCGCCGACGCCGCCCACTGCGACGACCCCTCGTGGTCGACGCGGCGTACAGGCTGGTCGCCGCGGGCGATCTTCTTGACGTTCATCGTCTTCAGCCCGCCGCGTGAGCGGCCCGGGCCGCGGCCTTGCGCCTGGCCGCCTCCACCGGGTTGTCCACGACGAGGACGTCCTCCGGGTCCGGTTCGGTGTGGTGCTGCGCTGTGTAGAACCGCACTTCGTGACCGTCGGGGTCATGGAGCATCGGCAGGATCCAGCCGAAGGTCGCAGGCTGTACGCCGGCGTGCTGCTCGCCGAAGCCGGTCAACCTGTCCGCGAGCGCCCGGAGGGCGCTCTCGTCGGGCACTCCGATGGCGAAGTACTCGAAACCGGCTGCGGCCCGGGCGCGTTCGGGATCGAGCCGCAGCCCCAGACCCGGACCACCGTTGGGGTGCACCATGCCGATGCCGTCGAGCTCACCATCCCTCTGGAACTCCACGGAGACCCTGTAGCCGAGCCTTGATTCGTACCACCGCTGGGATCGCCGGAGGTCGGTGACCGGCAGTTTGAGGTGGTGGACGCCGGCGAGAGCCGGTGCTTCGTGATCGCTCATGCCCACTCCTGACTTGCAGTGTGACTGCAATTTCGTAATTGCAGTTATACTGCAACTCGTGCCTACCGATGTCAATCCCCTCGTCAGGGGATCTCGTGCCGAGCGGACCGAGCAGGCGATCGTCGCCGCGGCCCACGAACTCTTCGCGCAGCGCGGCTATCGCGGCACCGCGCTGACAGACGTCGCCAAAGCCGCGGGAGTCTCCGACCGAACCATCTACGTCCGCTTCGCGACCAAGGCACACCTGCTCAAGCGAGTGGTCGACGTGGCTCTCGTCGGTGACGCCCTGCCGATCGCCCTGGCCGATCGCGACTGGATCGACACGGTGATGAACGCCCCGACACTCGAGGAGCGACTGGCTGCCGACGCGGAAGGCACCGCGCTGATGATGGATCGCATCGCGCCCGTCCTCGCCGTAGCCATGCAGGCCGAGGCGGACGAGCCGTTGATCGCAGCGGCAGCCCAGGCGGCCCGCGAGTCGACGCTCGAGCAGGTGCGCGCCTTCTGGGAGAAGCTTCACCGCGACGGACTGATGAGCCCAGACGCCGACCTCGAGTGGGTGATCGCCACCAGCGCCCTGCTGGCCAACGCCGAGACGTACGTCCACATGACGCGCACCCTGCGCTGGACACCCCCCGAGTACCAGGCGTGGCGGCACCGCACCTGGCGCCACCTCGCCATGGCCTCGTCTACGTGAGGCGCCTCAGTCCAGGATCGCGTACGCCTCGACCTCGACGAGTACGTCGGGCTCGAACAGATAGTCCACACCGATAGCGGACAGCGGCGGCAGGGGTTGCGGGATGCCGAGCTCGTCGATGACGCTCTCGAGCCCGGCGACGAAGTCGTCGTACTTGTCCGGGGTCCAGCCGGTGACGAAGAACCGGAGGCGTACGACATCGGCGAAGGTCGCGCCGGCACCGGCAAGCCCGCGGGCGGTGTTGCGCAGGGCATGGGCGAGCTGGCCGGCGAGGTCGCCCGGGGCGACGCCACGCCCGAGCTCGTCCCGGGCGATCTGTCCGGCGACATGGATGTGGCGGGTGCCGGTGGCGACGGAGACGTGGTGGTAGGGCACGGGCTGGAACATGCCTTCGGGGGTGAGCAGATCGACGGACACGATGAGATTCCTTTCGAGGGTTAAGGTTTCTCATGTGTACTTGGTATCCAGAGGACACTTCAACGAGACTAGGTGTCATGTCGGATACCAGCCCGGAGCCGCTACGCCTGACCCAGGAGCATCGCGAGCTCCTCGACCAGCTCCTCGACAAGTGGTCGCTCCAGGTGCTCGACACGCTGTGCGAGCGGCCGCGCCGCTTCAACGAGCTGCGTCAGGCGATCCCGGCGATCACCCAGAAGTCACTCACCACCGCGCTCCGCCGTCTGGAGCGCAACGGCATGGTCGAGCGCGTGGTGCTGAGCACCCGCCCGGTCGCGGTGGAATACCGCATCACTCCGCTGGGCAGCACCCTGCAGGACCTCATCGACCGGCTCTACCACTGGACGACCACGACCCTGCCCGAGGTCGAAGCAGCACGCGAGGCCTTCGACAATGGACCCTGACAAAAGCTGCGTCGCGGCCTTGCGTCGACCACACGGTTGCCGCCGAGCCAGTCGTCCGCCACCGGCTCGGCGGCGCTACTTGGCGTCAGCTATACCCGATGGTGTCGTTGATCGCTTCCATCCCGGATGGGCACCACACAGCCGAGACGTTCGACCAGAAGTTCTTCGTCTGCTTGTGGAATCGGCCACGGGCAACGTACCCGTAGTGACCATCGGTGCAGTAGACAACTGCACGGTATTCGCTGCCAGGCGCAGATGTCTTGCAGCTCACCCTGAGGTAGCGATATCCGGACTCTCTGGCACACGAGGCAGCGGCACCGACGCTTTCATTCGGTTCCGCACTCGCGGCCGGGGTGGCCGAGAACGCGGAAACTGCCGAACAAATCGTCATGACGCTCGCCATGAACAAGGGCTTGATCCTCATGAGTCCTCCCGAGATGCACTCTTTGAGGTTTTCTCGCCAACACGAAATCGGCTGGCGAGAAAACTTAGAGCACCGGACGGCCAGATCTTATGATCGTTTGTTTGCTTACAACTGAACTCAGTGGTCGTTGTAGTAGGACGTATTGATGACGCTACCGGAAGGGCAGCCAGTACCGGTACAGCCGAACACGTGCCAGTAGATCCTACGGTTCTCCGGTAGGTTGTGGTAGAAGGTTATACAGTTTCCCGAACCGCTGACTGAACGAACGTAGCCGGTTGTTGAGCCCGCCGCTTCAATCTGAATCTTGGCAGCGCGACCGTTCGCCTTCGTGTCGCACAGCTTGAACTTGTCGCCAGCCTCCCACGCATAACCAACTGCGCCGACGACGGTGATCTTGTGGTACGACGAGGTGTTGTATACCGCTGCGTTCGCCGAACTGGTGGTCATCATCACCAGTGACATCCCCCCAAAAACGGCTGCCAGCGCCAAAAACCAGCGCCGCACCGAGATGAACAGCCTATCCATCACTACTCCTATATCTTTGGGACATCTACAAATAGCGTCAAAGAGCCCTTCGAAAGGAAACTCTACTAGATGGTCTCCGTCGCGCTAGCGAAAGGGGAATGAGCATCTTCCAGATCCGGCACATACTGAGGTTTCTCGCCAGTCGATTTCGTGTTGGCGGCCTGAGGTGGGCGAACGCGGCGGGAGGGGTGTGTTGGTGCTGGCACGTGGGTTCCTGGCTCGTCAGGGTCAGTCTTCGCCAAATCCCTTCCCCACGGCAGGACCCCACGTGATCGCCTGTCGTGCCACTCTCGACGTGCCCGCATCGACCCCTGACCACCGTGTTTGGCTGGATCGCCGCGCACCGTCGGGCCCCATGATGCCCGGCCAAACAGCGTGCCGGGACCTCGCACAAGCAGGCGATACTGGTGCTCAAGGACGCCACCCGGCTCCGACTCCTCGCCCGCAATACCGGTGTCTCGATCGCGACCGCCTACCACTATCTGCACGATGCCCACTCCGTGACTGCCGCTCACGGCCCCTAGCCTCGAGGACGTGATCGACCAGGCGATCGCCGAGGAGTGGGACTTCGTGTGCCTGGACGGCACCCTAATCGCCACCGACAAGTGCTCGGCGACGAACCCGGAATCAGGCTACGGCCTGTGGTACTCCGGCAAGCACGGCGGGAACGTCCAGGCGCTGTGCGACCCGTCGGGCTACCCGGTCTGTGTCGGATCGGGCGAGCCCCGATCAGCCCACGACGTCACCGCCGACACGCGGCACGCGTTCCCGCGGCCCTGCCGGGCCGCAGCAGAGGGCTTCCCACTCTGACCGACAAGGGCTACGCGGATACCGGAATCGGGATCATGGTCCCGGCCAAGGGCTACGACCTGGGCGCGACGCACGGGCCCTGAACCGGCTCATTACTCATCTGCGGGCTCCCTCCGAACGCGCCACACGCGCTGCTCAAAGGAGTCGTGCCGATCTCGAAATGGACCTTGTATGTATTGCGAACGCCGTAAGTGGGCGTTTTCGAGTTTCGGCCCGCCGCGTAACTGACAGAAGGAGGGTCACCTTCAAGTGGTCCACATTCTTGTTGCAGTTCTTCCTTCTTCGGCTTTATCGCGGCGTCGCTTTGAAAACAGCGGGCGCAGAATCAAGCCAAGACCGAGTGCACCGCCGCCACCGATCCCCCACCAGATCGCGTTCTCGCGGACGGTCGCGAGGGGATCCGCCTTCTCGCGGGCCATCGGCGCCTGATCGACCTCGGGCGGCTTGGTCGTCTCCTTGTCGAGCGGCCGGACGATGGCGTCGTACGCATTCACCACGCCGGCACCCCAGTAACGACTTCCTTGACCTTCCTGCCCGGAAGCCGTGGCGTATAGACGGTCGATGACCTGCTCGGCCTTCCAACTCTTGTTGGCAGACCAGATCAAGGCGAGTACGCCGCTGACCTCCGCCGCCGCGAACGACGTCGTGATCGTGTCGACCCAGCACGGCTTTCCGAACAGCGTCTTCGACGGCGCGCCATAGGTCGGGGCGGTGACATCGGTGTTGGAGTTGGGCAAGACGGTGGACGCGGGATCCGAGGCCCAGGTGCCGGACGCGCTGACGGTCACCACCGGATCGGGCGCTGCGGGGAAGATGCTCGCGGCCACGTCCGGCACCTTGGCGCTGGCGACCTCCGACCAGTCGGAGGCCATCACGACGATCGCGCCCTTCTTCACCAGGGTCTCGACCGCCTTGTCCATCGCAGGACTCCCCTGCGTCGCGGGCAGGCCGATGTCGACGATCAGGCGGGTGGTGTTTCCCCTCGCCAGCTGATTGAGCGCGACGGTCAGCCGCGCGGCGTCGACCGTCGACTTGTCCTGTGAGACCTTGAGCACCGGGTGGTCGCTGATCTGAGCCTTCGGCGCGATCTCCGAGATGAGCCCGGCGGCGACGGCCCCGTGATAGTCCTGTGCTTTGCCGGAGATGCCCGAGTCGACGACCGCGACCTTCACGCCTCTGCCCTGGTCACTGACCTGCTGCGCCGCATCGATCCGCATGATGGCGAACGGAGCAACCGCGCTCTGCACCGGCGCGTCCTCTGTTTCGGCAGGCTCTGGCGTCCCACCGGTGGTCTGCCGATAGGCGCTGCACACCGGCCTCTCCTCGGCGGCGTACGCCGGCCCGGGACCACCCAGCGTCATCAGGCCGCCAGCGACCGCGGCGAGCGCGACGCCCACACGCAGCACGCTCACTGGGGCACGCACTGATCCTCCTGGCCTGGTTCGAAGCCGGGCGGGCAGAGCGCCATCTCGGTGGAGAGCGCCGCGCCCTGCGGGAGCAGTCGCAGCCACGTACCAGGGATGAGAGGTCCTGAGTCGGAGCTCAGCCCGAGGCGTTCGACCGTGAGCGGGCCGTCGACGGTGTTGACGCTTGCGCGGGCGTCGATGAGATAGGGCGTTGCGCTCGCCTTGTCGAGGTCCTCGCCGTTGGCCGCGTAGACGAAGGCGCCCTTACCGGGGTCGACCTGCGCCGCGGTCAGGTCGTCGGCCTCCGGCGGGGTCGCCGGCCACGCCTTCTTACCTGGCTCGATGCCGAGCCGTACGGTCGTCTCGGCTCCGGTCTCGAGCCGGGCACAGGCCGCTCCGGTCGCCGGATCGAGCGTCGACGTGGGCCAGAAGGTGGACGCCTCCAGACGCTCACCGTTGATGGTCGGCTGCGAGTCCAAGATCTGCTGATTGATCTTGTCACCGAAGGCGATGTCGTAGACTTCGCTGGCAAAGTCCTCGAGCCGAATCCACCCGGTCTCCGTCATCAGGTAGTCCTTGGCCAGGTACTTGCCCTTCGTGCCGATCGGGTACTCCTCACCCTCGACCGGCTGCCCCTCCTTGCTGTAGGCACTCCCGAAGGAACCACCTGTCAGGGCCCCGCCCGCCGGGAAGAGGTTGACCCACGACTGAGGCACCGTCGGCGTCGAGACGGGTCCGGTGAAGATGCGGTCCGCGTACGTCTCCGCGTCCCCCTCGACCTTGTAGCTGTAAGCCTGCGTGTCGCCGTCGAGATTGGTGCTGTCAGCGATGAGGTAGGTGCCCTCAGCCGTCTGCACCATGAAGCCGGCGCGATCGGCTCCCCGCACGTCAGGTTTGGCCGAGATGTTCAGGTACGTGCCCGCATCGTCAGCCGTGCAGGCTGTCCAACCGGTCTTGATGAAGTCCGCCTCGGTCGGCAGCTCCTCGGGGACGTTCGGACCGGAGATGCCGATCGTCTGCTTCGGGAACTCCTTGTCGATCTCCTCCTGGTCGATGACCTTGGACTTCTTCTCCAGGTCGAGCCCGAGGATGAGCTGGGCGCTGGCCAGGTTGACGACCGGGTACAGCTCCTTCTCGTTCTCGGGGCCGGTGACGACGTACCGCGCCCCGCCCTTGGTCACGATCAGGCCCGGCTGGTCTGCCCAGCCAGTCGCGGGCCGGGGAGCGAGGAAGTGGGCGACGGCGCCACCGGCGATGAGCAGCACGGCGAGCACGACGCCACCGAAGACCGAGCGGCCCGGTCGGGCCGGCTCCACCTCGCGCCCGCCGGGGGCGCCGGAGAGGAACGCGGAGACGAGCCGGCGGCGGCTGAAGGCATGGGCCTCTACGAGGTCTTTCTTGCTGGCCATCAGAAACCAGCCACCGCGGCGCTGAAGAGGCCCGAGGCGAGCACCATCAGCGGCAGCATCGCGAGCAGGCAGGCGGTCTCGGCGACATCGGCGAGGCGACCACGACGGATCGAGCCGACGTCGGGGACCAGCGTCAGGACCAGGAGTACGCCACCCGCAGCCGCCAGCACGACGGCGGTCGTCGGCCGCCACGACTCGTGGTAGACGAGCAGCGCGGCACCGATCGCGAGCAGGCCGGCGATCCCGGAGACCAGCCCGACCAGCACCTCAGATCCCGTCCGGTACTGCCGAGTGCGCAGCATCAGCACGACGCACGCGGCGAGAGCCAGCAGCGTGCCGAAGAGGCCGAGCCGCACCACGAACGGCGAGGTCAGCACGACCAGGACGCCGACGGAGAGGGAGATCGCGACGAGGATCTCGTGAGCGACCTTGGCGTCAACCCTGACCTGGTCGGCCCGGATCTCGTCCGGGTCGAGGTTGATGTCCTCGTCGGAGTAGAGCTGGGGGACGTCGGTCTTGGTCGTGCTCAGCGCGAGCCACGGGAAGAAGCTGCCGGCCAGCACCACGACGACCAGCACGATCCCGAGCACCACACCGGCCTGCCAGCCGGTCATGCTCAGCAGCATGCCGGCAACCAGGAAGACCCCGCCGACGAGCGCACCCGGCATCGCCAGCATCCGGGCCTCGCCGAGGCCGAGGAAGCCGATCGCGGCGGCGAGCATCGCACCCGCGCCGGCGAAGGCCAGCGGCATCCCGACGCCACCATCGAGGGAGGCCGAGCCGATCAGGAAGCCGGCGACCGCGCCGTAGACCTCACCGATCCACACCGCGGCGATCGCGGCGTCGTTCTCGGCCTCGAGCCGGGAGAGCACGATCGCGCCTCCGGCGAGGACGATGCCGATCACCCCGGCCGCGACGCCGGCGAGCATCGACGGCGCCTGCGTCCACAGCGCACCGGCGCCGAGGAGCAGCAGCAGCGCGGCGGCCAGCAGTGACGTACGTCGTCCTGCTTCCGGCTTCCAGGGGGCCATCTCGCTCTCGACGACGTCGGTCATCGCCTCGACCACGTCGTCGTAGACCCGCGGCGGCTTGTCGTCGATGCCGGCGCTCACGGTGAGTACGCCACCGTCCTCGACGCCCTGCGGGATCAGGCCGAGGTCGCCGGCGAGCTTGCGGCCGTCGGCAAGCACGACGCGGTAGCCGGCGTACGCCGTCTGCGGGTCGAGCAGCCCGACGCTTCGCGCGAGCTCCGGCACGAGCTCCGCCACCGGCACCGAGCCCGGCAGCACCAGATCCATCCGGCGTGTGCCGGAGGCGACTGTGACCCGGACCAGCCCCGTGGGCGCCACCTGCGCCTGCGTCATTTCACGAACTCCTCGCGTCGTGCCTGTGCCCGAGACGAACCGACCGAATGTCCCGAGAGATAGACGTACATCGTGCCCGCTGAGTCAGACAGCGAACATCAGCGCTGACTTTGCCATAAAACCAGCGACGAGGGGACCGGTGCCCCGCACCGGTCCCCTCGTGTTGTCTGTGTGCTGAAAGCTCAGCCGCCGAAGCCGCCGGCACCGCGCATGTCAGCATCGTGCATGCGCGCCTGCGACTCGTTGACGAACTTGCTGCTGCGGTCGAGCGCGCCACCCAGCTCACGGATGGTCCCGTTCCACTTGGCCTGAGCCTGGTTGTAGGCGTTGGCCGCCTCACCGGTGAAGTTCTCCTGGAGGCCCAGGATGTACCTCTCGAGCTCATCGAGGGCGCCGTCCATCTCCTTCACGCCCTTGATCAGCACGTCCACGATCGAGCCCATGGCGCCGTGGTTAACAACAATCTCTTCGCCCATGACAGTTCCTTTTCAGTCTGTTGCGTCGATCAGAACGAGTACTTGGTGCCCTCGACCTGGCTGCTGATGGAGCTGGTCTGCCCCGCAACATCCTGGTCGGCGTCGGACCCCAGCTGGCGGGCCTTGGTGAGACCGGCGGTGAGCTGGTCGAGGGCCGTGGTGATCTCGCGGGCCTTCTCGTTGTAGGTGTTCATGAGCTGCTGGAACGCGTTGCCGCCAGCGCCCTTCCACCCGGAGGCCCCAGCAGACTGAGCCTCGGAGACCGTGCGGGAGTTGATGTTCTCCAGCTTGGCCTTCGTCTCCTCGATGAACTTGACGGCGGACTCGATCGCCTGCCCTTGCTTGATCTCACTGCTCATGGTGCTGTCCTTCCACCGGCGGAACCGGTTCCTAGGTTGATACCTGTTGGAGCCCGGCTCCCGATGGGCTCCCCCGAGGTCCGGACAATGTGTTCTTACCCCGTCTCCGGAGTTCTAAACACAAATCTCTGAACTTTTTTCAGCCCTGCTGTCTAGCCGTTGAAACCCGATTCCCACAGGTGTCTGAAGAACCCCGAGGAAACCACGAACGAAGCGATGACGGCCGCGCCGCACAGCGACTCCGCCCAGTCGGCCCGAGACGCCCACTTCGCCGAGCGCCAGCCCCGGCCGGTCGCGATCGCCGCGATGATGACGGCGAACCCGATCACCACGACTCCCAGACCGAACCAGGAGACCAACTCCGGGTCGGTCCAGCCTACGAAGGCACGGACCCCGACCGCCAGCGCAATAACCCCGGCGACCCGGAGTACGCCACGAGGCAGCCAGTAGCGATAGCTGCGCGCCGCGAGCAGGATCACGAAGGCACCGGCCAGCAGGATCAGCCAGCCACCGATCCGGTCCACGTCGTCCGTCGCGGTCGCCACCAGCGCCGGTCCGCTCACCGCGACCACGGCGAGCACCGCCCAGGAGGCCGCTGCCAGGGTGCGGGCGCCGCGATCGGCCACCGCGGTGACCTCGTCGATCGGGACCGTCGCCTTGCCGGAGGTCGTCTTGGCCCGTGCCGACCAGGCGGTCACGGACAGCTTCGAGACGTCGAGGAGATAGGAGTCCGGGACGTCGACGGCGTACGACGGGACGATCCGCGCCGCCAGCGCGGCGGCCGCGAACAGGATCGACCACGGCACCTGCGGCGAGGTGCCGAGCAGGGCGCACAGCGCGGTCACCACGAAGACGACGACGCCGGTCGTCGTCCAGATCTTCAGCGCCTCGTCGACGCCGTCGACGAGCGACCGCGAGATGGTCGCGACGACCGCGGCGCTCAACCCGGCCACGCCGACCGCCATGGGCAGCGTCTCGGGCGCCGGGTCGACGGTGATGACGAAGGCGGCGCCGGCCGCGAAGGCCGGAGCGGCGATCGCCCGGCGCGCTGCGTACGGCCCCGCGGGGATGATGCCGATCAAGGCGCCGAGCGCGAGCAGACCGGCGATGGCCAGTCGCTGCCAGCCGTCGGCCTGAGCGCCGAACCCGGCCGCGCCGACCGCCAGGAGGGTGGCCAGACCGACCCAGTAGAACGAGAAGCTGCCTGCGCGGACCGGGGCGGCCGTCTCCACGACCTCGCGCCGTGCGTAGGCCTGAGTGGGCGGCGAGTCGGCGGCGAGCAGGGCGCCGGAGGTGATGCCGCGGGAGGCGAGCGACGCGTCCGGCTTGATCACCTCGCCACGACGATCGCGCAGCACCGGGGCCGCGGGCAGGCCGACGGCCGTCGCGTACTCCCTCGCCAGGTCCGAGGCGTGCGCATCGGAAGGAACGACGATGTCGACCACTCCGGCGGTGCCGTGGACCGTGACCGCCAGGCCGCCTGCTGCGAGCGCCGGCACTACGGCATCGGCCGTCTGAGTGGGCATGACACCTCCCGGATGCGTGATGACCCTGTGACAGAGTTCCACATCGGAAGCTCCACCGCCCGTTTTACCCGACCGGCACGGTTAAGGGTAGTAGCCGGGTAGCGGGCACTCTAAGATCCTGACCACCTGCGGCATCCGGGCCCGCGGGGCACTGAACCAGTCTCAGGGGGACACGTGACCATCGCTGCGACAGCCAGCGGTACCCGCACCGAGGAGCCGGAGGTCCCCGAAGGGGAACTGGCTCTGAATGCTCCGCCGGCTATCGAAGAGGGCGAGGGTGTCGGGGGCATCCTGATGAACGCCATCCCCATGCTCGGTGGCCTCGGGTCGATCGTGCTCATCGCGACGATGCAGTCGGGCGCGGGCGGGTCCCCGCCGATCCAGCGCTACATCGCCGCCGGCATGTTCCTCTTCGCGACGCTCGGCTTCATCTTCGTGCAGATCGACCGGCAGCGTAAGCAGAAGCAGAAGCAGGTCGGTGGGCAGCGCACCGACTACCTGCGCTACCTGGCCGGCGTCCGGCAGTCGGCGCGCAGGGCCGGTGAGCAGCAGCGCAAGGCGCTCACCTGGCACTATCCGGCGCCGTCGTCGCTGCCCGCGATCGCCGAGGAGCGCAGCCGGCTGTGGGAGCGCTCGAACACCCACAAGCGCTATCTCGACGTCCGCTACGGCGTCGCGCACCAGCCCCTGGCCCTCACGCTGGTGCCTCCCCAGCAGACCCCGATCGATCAGGTCGACCCAGCGTCGGCGAGCGCGCTGCACCGGCTGCTGACCGTCCACCGGGTCCAGCCCGACCTGCCGGCCGCGACCAACCTGCGCGGCTTCGACAAGATGGAGATCTGCGGCAACGAGGACCAGGCCCGGGCGCTCGCCCGCGCTCTGATCTGCGGCATGACGGCCTTCCACTCACCGGAGCAGCTGGTCGTCGCCGTACTCACCTCCGAGCGCAACCTGGCCGAGTGGGACTGGGTCAAATGGCTCCCGCACGCACAGAGCGGCCGCGAGGTCGACGCCGTGGGGCCGCGCCGCATGGTGGTCACCAACATCAACGACCTCGGCGCCCTGCTTCCGACCGAGGTCGGCGAGCGCGCCCGCTGGGGCACCGACGACCGGATTCCTTCGCCGCAGGTCGTGGTCATCGTCGACGGCGGCTCCGTCCCGCCGGGCAACCACGTGCTCCCGGACGACGGCATCCAAGGCGTCACGGTCATCGACCTGCCGACCCACTGGGACGAGCTGTTCGACTCCAGCCGGGTGCGGTTCCTGATCGACGACGAGGAGCCCGACGAGAACAACACGGTCTCCGGCTACCAGGTGCGCGTACGCATGGACCCCGTCCGCCTGCGGGTGGACCAGATGAGCATGGCCGACGCCGAGGCCTACGCCCGCCGCCTGACCGCGCTCTACACGGTGTCTCCGGAGGGCTCCGACGCCGCTGCCGAGACCCCGCAGGACACCGAGATCGCGGCCCCGAAGGACTACATGGCGCTGCTCGGTCTGGGCGACGTACGCTCCTTCGACCCGGACGTCGCCTGGCGTCCCCGCGCCAACCGCGACCGGCTGCGCGTGCCGGTCGGCGTCGGCGAGGCCGGCCAGCAGATCTACATGGACATCAAGGAGTCGGCCCAGCAGGGAATGGGGCCGCACGGCCTTGTCATCGGCGCGACCGGTTCCGGTAAGTCGGAGTTCCTCCGCACCCTCGTCCTCGGTCTGGTGCTCACCCACCCGCCGGAGGTCCTCAACCTGGTGCTGGTCGACTTCAAGGGTGGTGCGACCTTCGCCGGGATGGCGGGCATGCCGCACGTCTCCGCGGTGATCACCAACCTCGAGGGCGAGCTCACGCTCGTCGACCGTATGCAGGACGCGCTCTCCGGTGAGATGACCCGCCGCCAGGAGCTCCTGCGCGAGGCCGGCAACTTCTCCTCGCTGAAGGACTACGAGAAGGCCCGTACGCAGGACCCCTCGATGGATCCGCTGCCGTCGCTGTTCATCGTGGTCGACGAGTTCTCCGAGATGCTCTCGGCCAAGCCCGAGTTCATCGACCTGTTCGTCGCGATCGGTCGTCTGGGCCGATCCCTCGGCATCCACCTGCTGCTCGCCTCGCAGCGTCTCGAGGAGGGCCGCCTGCGCGGTCTCGACTCCCACCTCTCCTACCGCGTCGGCCTGCGTACGTTCTCCGCGCAGGAGTCGCGGACCGTGCTCGGTGTGCCGGACGCCTACGAGCTCCCGGCGGTCCCCGGCCTCGGTTACCTGAAGCCCGACCCGACCAACATGCAGCGGTTCCGGGCGGCGTACGTCTCGGGGCCGCCGGCCGCGGGGTCGCGGATCCGCCGCGACGAGGGCGGCAAGCTGCAGGGCATCTTCCCGTTCTCGATCGCCGAGGTGAAGCAGCTGGCGATGCCGGTCGAGGAGGAGGAGCGTCCGGCCACCCCGGTCGTCGGCGCGGACGGCGTCGAGAAGTCGATGCTCGACATCGCCGTCGACCGGATGACCGGCCACGGCACCCCGGCCCACCAGGTCTGGCTGCCGCCGCTCGACATCCCCGACACGCTCGACACGCTGATGCCCGACCTGACCACCTCGCCCGAGCTCGGTCTGCACTCGCCGGCCTGGAAGCGCCTCGGCGGACTCGTGGTGCCGCTCGGCATCGTCGACAAGCCGCGTGAGCAGCTGCGCGACACGCTCACGGTCGACCTGCGCGGGGCCGCCGGTCACGTCGCGGTCATCGGTGCCCCTCGCACCGGTAAGTCGACCACGCTCCGCACCATCGTCACCTCGATGTCGTTGACCATGACGCCGCAGGAGGTGCAGTTCTTCGTCCTCGACTTCGGTGGCGGCACGTTCGCACCGCTGGCCAAGCTCCCGCACGTCTCCGGTGTCGGCACCCGTTCCGAGCCCGATGTCGTACGCCGCGTCCTGGCCGAGATCTCCGGCATCATCGACCGCCGCGAGGCCTACTTCCGGGCGCAGGGCATCGACTCGATCGAGACCTACCGCACCCGCCGCGCTCGTGGCCAGGCCGACGACGGCTGGGGCGACGTCTTCCTCGTCATCGACGGCTGGGGCACGCTGCGCGCCGACTTCGACGACCTCGAGTACGCCATCCAGGAGATCGCTCCGCGCGGGCTGACCTTCGGTGTCCACATCGTCGCGTCGGCCGGTCGCTGGGCCGAGTTCCGCTCCTCGATGCGCGACGTCTTCGGCACCAAGCTGGAGCTCCGTCTGGGCGACCCGATGGACTCCGAGCTGGACCGCAAGCTCGCCGCCCTGGTGCCGACCGGTCGCCCGGGTCGAGGCATCGTGAAGGAAAAGCTCCACTTCCTCAGCGCCCTGCCCCGCATGGACGGCGACGGCTCGGCGGCGACGCTGGGTGACGGCGTCGACGACCTGATCTCCCGGATCTCCGCGGGCTGGCAGGGTCCTGCCGGCCCGAAGCTGCGGCTGCTGCCGGAGAGGATCACGATCGAGCGGATCCGCGAGCAGGCCGAGGTCACCGAGGAGAAGCCCGGCAAGCGACTGCTCCTGGGGATCAACGAGAAGGAGCTGGCTCCGGTCGGTCTCAACCCCGACACCGAGCCCCACCTGCTCGTCTTCGGCGACGGCCAGTCCGGCAAGTCGACGCTGCTCCGCAACATCGCCCGCGAGATCATGCGGACGCATTCGCCGAAGGAAGCCCAGATCGCGGTGGTCGACTACCGGCGCTCGATGCTCGGCGAGATCCCGGACGACTACCTGGTCAGCTACCTCACCTCGGCGACGCAGGCGACGCCGGCGCTGAGCGACCTGGCGGACTACCTGTCGAAGCGGATCCCCGGCCCCGACGTCACGCCCGAGCAGCTGCGCAACCGGTCCTGGTGGACGGGTGCGGACCTGTTCCTGCTGGTCGACGACTACGACCTGGTCGCCACCCAGCAGGGCTCGCCGGTCGCTCCCCTGCAGCCGCTGATGGCCCAGGCCCGCGACGTCGGCCTGCACGTCATCATCGCCCGCCGTTCGGGTGGAGCCTCGCGGTCGCTCTACGAGTCGGTCATCCAGTCGATGCGCGATCTGGCCATGCCCGGCCTGCTGCTCTCCGGCAACCCGGACGAGGGTCCGCTCGTCGGCAACCTGAAGCCGGTCCCGACGCGCCCGGGCCGAGGTCGTCTGGTCACCCGCGACCGAGGTATCGAGGTCGTCCAGCTGGCGTGGAGCGAGTCCTCGGTGTAGCTCGCCCCTCCGACCGAGACAGCGGCCCGCGACCTGATCCAGGTCGCGGGCCGCTGCCGTCGTGATCTAGAGAGTCCCGGTCCCGTTGTTGTTGGACGCCTTGCGCAACGGGGGGTGGGTCTCGAACTGGTCGGCGCCAGGCATCTCCCAGGTCTCGACGGTGAACCCGTCCTTGCCGGAGATCATCACCGACGCCTTGTTGAGATACTCGTAGTCCCCGTCACCGGCGCGCAGCGGGTTGACCAGGTCGTCGCGGCCGTCCCCGTTGACGTCGGCCGCCGCGGGGATCTGAGACCCACTGAGGGCGTCGTCGTTCCTGACCGGGTCGTCGATGTCCCACACCGGCTCGTGCACGAACTTCTTGCCCTCGGGGTCGTAGGAGTAGACGCGGAAGACCCACTTCTGATCCGCGACCTCCTGGGTGATCATCTCGTCCTTCCCGTCACCGGTGACGTCGGCGAAGATCGGCGTCTCGGCGGACCGGTCACCGTCGGGCCCGGGCAGGTCGAGCTCGGTCTTGGTGAGCTTCGAGCCCTGGCTCATCAGCAGGACCGCCGCGGCGGGGGAGGTTTCCCTGGCGCCCATGACGATGTCGGCCCCCTTGTCGCCATCGAGGTCACCGACCTCGAAGTTGACGTCGAACGTGGTGCCCTTCCAGGGACCGGTGTACCAGTCGGCGCTCTTGGCCCAGGTGTTGTCGGCCTTGCTCAGCATGACCGTGACGTGGAACTTCAGGTCCTCGAGCTTTCCAAGTTCGGCGTCGTCCGCGGGCAGCTTGGTTCCGTTGCCGACGGAGATCATGCCGATGTCGTCGCGGCCGTCACCGTTGAAGTCGGCACAGAACATGGCCAGACGCTTGCCCGAAGCAGGCACCTGGATGGAGCCGTCCGGTTGGTTCTTGGAGTTCGACTCGACGTTGAACGTCGATCCGACGCCGGACAGCTGCACCACGTCGACCCGCCCATCGGCGTCCAGGTCACCGAGCAGGTTGCCGAAGCGGAGGCCCTCGCCGGTGCCGGTCTTGAACGCCTTGCCCGTCGAGGCGAACAGAGTCGCGGCGTTGGTGTCCCAGTTGTAGTTGATGTCGCCGAACGGCGCGCCGAGCACCAGGTCGCCCAACCGGTCTCCGGTGATGTCGCCGCGTACGGCCGGCTTGGGCTTCGCCGGAGTGTTCTCCGTGGTCGTGAGCGTGATCCCGAGCGCGGCACCACCGGCGACGAGGACCGCCGCGGCCGCCCCTGCAGCAACCCACCACTTGGTCTTGGCGCGTTTGAGGGTGACCGTGGCGCCGGAGGCGAACCCCATCTGGCGCCCCGCCATGGCCGCGAACCGGTCCCGGACGCGAACTGCGTCGCTGGACCGTCCGGCCGGATCCTTCGTGAGCAGGCCGCCCTGGCCGGAGAGCAGGTCGTTGGCCTGAAGCGTGAAGTCGTCCCTTCCGGGCAACGTGGGGATCGGCTGGGAGCTGTGGGCCATCGCCGTCTCGACGTCGTTCGCCCCGGTGAAGGGCACCTCGCCGGTGACCAGCTCGTAGAACAGGCAGCCCAGCGAGTAGAGATCGGTCGCCGGGCTGGCCGGTGCACCCATCGCGCGTTCGGGCGCGAGATAGTCCCAGGCGCCGGAATGGATGCCGGGCCGGGCCGTCTCGGAGTCGTCGGCGCGCGCGGCCGCGAAGTCCGAGAGATAGGCGTACGGCGGGTTGTTGCCGTCACGCAGCAGGATGTTCGACGGCTTCACGTCGCCGTGCACGACCCCGACCTCGGGCGAGTGGATCGCCGCCAGGCCATCGGCGATCTGGGCGCAGATGTCGGCGGCCATGGGGCCAGGGAGCCGACCACGAGCCTTCAGCAGTGAGCCGAGATCGCCGCCGTCGGCATACTGCGAGACCAGGTACGGAGCACCGTCGCCGGTCCGGCCGTTGGTGTAGACACCCATGATGTGGGGCGAGTCGAGCTTGGCCATCAACGTGGCCTGCTTGTCGAACCGGGACACGAACTCGGGGTCACGGGCGCTCCGCCCGAGGAGCACCTTGATGGCGACCGCTCTGTTGAGCCGGGTGTCGGTCGCCCGGTAGACGACCGCGCTGTCGTTGGACGCCACCTGCTGCTCGAGCCGGTAGGGCCCGATCATCCCGGGGGTGTCCTGCTGCGCGGGCGGTGGAGGCGGCGCGGGCTGTGACGGCACCTGCGTCGGCGCCAGTGTCGGCGCCTGCGTGGGTGCCGGAGGCGCCGGAGGCCCCGGGGGTGGCGGGGGTGGCGTCCGGGTCGGCGGGGGTGGGGGCGGCGGAGGCGGCGTACTCGTCGGCCCGCTGGGTCGAGCGATCCGCGGCCGGATCGTGGTCTTGTCGGGGTCGTCGACGGGCGGGCGCTCGAAGGAGGGCTCGGGCCCGCGAGGGTCGTTGTCAGGGATTCCTGTGGAATCGCTCATCCGAGAGTTCCTCCCATGAGGTTGTAGCGGCGCACGTCTTCCGGCGAGTTCTTCCACGTCGCCAGCTCGTGGCCTGGGAACGTGCCCTCCTTCGAGGCCAACGCCACATAGAACGTGTAGGGGCTGTCGCTGGTGTCCTGGGAGGCCGCAATGACGTCGGACCGCCCGTCCCCGTTCACATCGGCAAGTGTCACGGGATACCTGCTGACGGTCTTGAGGGTGTTGCGTGGTTTAGGGAGCTTTCCGCGCGTGGCGATCGAGAACTCGGCCAAGTCCTCGGTGAAGGTCCCGACCGTGATCGTCTGGCCCTCGCCTCGGCCGGACTCCCCGACGACGATCTCGTCCAGGCCGTCGCCGTCGACGTCACCAGCGAGGAACGAGCTGATTCCCTGGTGCTTGAAGGGGAACGACTTGGCCGCGGCAACGGTCGCTCCATCCCCCTGGTAGAGGTCCAGCTCCGAAGTCCCCGTCGTGAGCGTCTTGTTCTCAGGTTCACCCGGAACTCGCTTCAGCACCACGAGGTCGGCCTTCTCGTCGCCGGTGAACTCACCCACCACGACCTGCTCCCTGTCCTCAGCCGGATAGGCCGCGAACTGCGTCGGCTCCGCGAACCCTGATCCCGTGCCGCGATAGACCCAGATGGCGCCGTCCCCGACCGTTCTACCTTGCCTGTCGAGGTCAGGGTCCGGGTTGCCGAAGGTCGTCGCCATGAACAGATCGGCTACGCCATCACCATCGAAGTCGTCGGTGCCCAGGTCGTAGTAGAACGTCGACCCAGCCATCTTCTTGCCCTGCTCGACGACCCCCGCGGGAGCCTTGAGGGATCCCTCCAGATCACCGTGGAAGTTGAAGCCCTTCTCGCTCCGTACGAAGGTGATCAACGAGTTCTTCCCATCGCCGGTGAAGTCGGCGCAGAGCGGGAACACCTCGCTCCCGTCGTTGTCCTCCGGAAGCGCGGGGTCGTCGTACGTGACGGCCTTCGACGGGGTCAGCGTGCGGCCGTCGGACTTCCAGGTGACCACGTCGACACCCTTGCCGTCGGGGTTCTGGACATTGGTGACCACGTCCCCGAACTTGTCGCCGTTCACATCCGCGTACGCAGCGCCCTTGACGGTCGGCACGATGGGCTCGGGCCCGTGCTCGACCCAGGGCTGGGTGATCGCCAGCGCACCACCGACCCCGAGGGCGGCCACCCCGACCATCGCCGCACCGACCCGCAGCGGGGTGATCCTGGACGGCCGCGCGGCCTCCTCGATCAGGATGGCCTCGCTCTCGGACGGCGCCCGGACGGCCGCGACCAGGATCGGCGCCGGGTTGGGGTCGGTCATCGACGGCGCGGGCACGAGCTGAGCGGGCGCGGTGATCTCGCGCAGCTTCAGCAGGCCGTCCTTGAAGACCGCCGCGCTCTGGTAGCGGCTCCGGCGGTCCTTCGCCATCGAGAGCTGCAGGATCCGGTTGGCTTCCCTGGTCCACTCGTCGGTGCCGACGAACTGCGGGATCGGTGCGTTCTGGTGCGCCATCGCCACCTGCACGGCCGCACCCGAGTAGGGGATCTTGCCGGTCAGCGTGAACCACAGCATGCAGCCGGCCGCGTAGATGTCTCGCGACGGCTCCGGCGAGATCGGCCGGCCCTGCGCGTCCCGCTCGTCGCGGATGTACTCGGGCGCCAGGTAGTTCCAGGTGCCGGTGATCCCGCCGGCAGGCGAGTCGGAGGACGAGGTCGCGATCCCGAAGTCGCACAGGTACGCGAACGGGTCGAGAGGGCTCGCGGGGTTGCGGACGAGCACGTTCGACGGCTTGACGTCCTGGTGGATGATCCCCGCCTGGTGGGCGTCGTGAAGCGCCCCCGCCACCTGGGCGTTCACCAGGCACGCCAAGTGCGGCGCCAACGGCCCGTTGCTGCGTACGAGTCCGGTCACATCACCGCCCTTGATGAACTGAGTGACGATGAACGGGCTGCCGTGCT
This sequence comes from Nocardioides sp. NPDC127514, assembly GCF_040302125.1. Taxonomy (NCBI): domain Bacteria; kingdom Bacillati; phylum Actinomycetota; class Actinomycetes; order Propionibacteriales; family Nocardioidaceae; genus Nocardioides; species Nocardioides sp. NPDC127514. The sequence continues at coordinate 27,003 of NZ_JBEORF010000035.1, forward strand.
GCTCGCCGATGTCGTAGATCGCGATGATGTGGGGCGACCTGATCTGCGCCAGGGTCTGCCCCTCGCGGATGAACATGTCGATGAACTGTCGGTCGGCGAGGTGGGCATGCACCATCTTCAGGGCGACCTGCCGTTCGAGCTTGGTGTCGAAGGCGTCATAGACCACGCCCATTCCACCCTCACCAAGAATGCGATCCAGGCGGTAGTGGCCGAACACTGCCCCGGGATGAAGCGTCGTCATGCCCGCACCCTATTCAAGGGTGGCGGAACCCAACCACTCCAATGCGCTAAAAGTCGCCTACTTCTTGGTCGGCGACCATTCGACGACGGTCGAGACGAGCGGTGCGACCTGCCCGGAGCGGGGACGTACGCTGTCGACCTTCTTGTCGATCACCGTCACCGTCGGGTTCATCACGATCGGCACGACGATCGAATCCCGGACCAGCGTCTTCTCGATCTGGACGCGTACGTCGCGAGCCTCGTAGGGATCCGCGGTGCGGGCCAGCTCGCTGATGAGGCGGTCGCGCTCGCGGTCGCCGCCGCCGGTCGCGTTCTGGCTGCCCTTGCTGCCCCACTGCGCCGAGATCTCCTCCGGCGTCTGCGGCACCGGGATCCGGACGAGCGCAGCGTCCCACTTGTTGCCGGAGATCACCTTGTCGGCCGAGGACACACCACAGTCGGTGGTGCCCCAGCCCTCGTCGTCCACGACGTTCGAGATGGTGTCGTAGGCACCTGAGGCGAACGCGCTCGACGTGTCGTAGGAGATGCACACCTTGGCGCCACGCGGGGCCGCCGCATCCTCGGAGGCCTTGAACTTCGTGGAGAACCCGGAGTCCTCGGTCGCGATCTGGTAGCCCTCGCCACCCGGCGGGAACAGCACGACGTCGGTGGCTTCGTACGCCTCGGCCCACTCGCCCGCGCCGCCCTCGGCGATGTCGCCGCGGGGCACTGCCCGCAGATAGGCCGTGCGCGTGTCCTTGCGCTTGAACAGACCCCGGTCGCTGCGGAGGATCAGCGCCCACATGGTGCCGTCGTTGGCGTTCTCGACGGCGTAGTCGCGGCGCTCGAGGTCACGCACCTGCTTCCGGTTGGCCTTGGTCGGGGTGACCTGGACGACGTCGACCTTCTCCCCCAGGCTGTTCAGGGCGTCGGAGCCGGCCGGGGTGAGGCGTACCTGCTCGTAGGTCGGCCTGGCCTCACCCGCGTATTCCGGGTTGGCCTCCAGGTCGACCTCCTGGCCGCCCTCGCCGGCCGAGATCTTCGAGACCCGGTAGGGGCCGCTGGAGAGCAGCGCCTCCTCGGACGCCTTGCCGTTCTCGGCGATGGTGAAGGACGAGTTCCACGCCTCCGCGATCTTGGTGAGCTTGGCGGTGTCGGACTCCTCGATCGCGGTCTCGACGACCTCCTTGGCCTCGATCGGGTCCTCGATCTTCAGGGCCTTCTGCCCGACGACGTGCGCCGGCACGGCGACGTCCAGGGCCGTACGCCAGTCGACCACAGGCACCACCAGCGGGACCTCGATGGCGCGGGCGCCCTCGTCGACCTCGGGGATGTAGGCGCTCTTGGTCAGACCGGTCGGCACCGCACCGAAGTCGACCGTGCCGTCCGGGCTCCCCTCCTTCGGGGTGCGGAAGTAGCCCGAGGTCGCGGCCCAGGCGAGCATGAGGTCGGCGGTGTCGATCGGCACCCCGTCGGACCAGGTCGGCTCGGCCAGGTCGTAGCGCACCCGCGCCTGCTTGTCGCCCTCCATGGTGACCTTGCCGAAGGTCTCGTCCATCTCGACGGTGTCGTTGACCAGGGTGCCGAAGGCTCCGCGGGTCAGCGAGGCGATGTCGAGGTTTCCGTCGGTCACGCTCGCCGCGCTCGCCGGGTTGGTGCTCGTCAAGGACCCCGTCCACGCGACGGCGACCTCAGAACCCTCCTCGACCGAGGCGGGGAGGTCACCCGAACAGGCGGTGGCGACAAGCGCCAGGCTGGCAACGGAAACGAGTCCCGCTCGACGACGTGCCCCAGGATGCACCTTCAAGTCCCCTCTCCGAGACAACGGACGCCCAGATCCTAACGAGCCTGAGCGGAGACCTGCCATCGACATGGCGGGTCTCCGCTCCCGCGGCGTCATCACCTCACGAGGCGGGGATCTCCACCTGCTCCGTGAACTCGGCGATGGTCTTGTCCGAGCCGATCACCTTCGCGCCGTCGCGCTCGTACTCGATGAGGTACGTGTCAGCCTTCTCCTCGACCTGGAAGGCGATCCAGCCGGTGTGCTCGCCACCGTCGCGACGCTGCACGTCCTCGAGCGGCGTACGCTTCGCAGCGGTCAGCTCCTCGGTCATCAGGCGGGTGTCGGCGCTCTCGAAGTCGGCACCCTTGTCCCAGGAGATCTCGAAGTTCCCGTCCGAGATGCGACCGCCGTACTCCGTGCCGGGCTTGATCTTCACCTGGAGCAGCACGACCTCTCCGCCCTCGGCGATCAGGTCGGCCTCCTCCGTCGACGGGAAGTCCCGGACCGCGGAGATGACCTCGATCGTGTCGCCCATGTCGGGGTCCTTGAGCGTCTTCCCGATCTTGACCTCCTTCTCCTCACCCGCTGGTGCTGCGGACGGAGACTCGGAGGCCGGCGCGCTGGACTCGACCTCGGCCGCAGTGTCTGCGTCGGAGTCGGTCGCCTCGGAGCCGCACCCGGTCAATGCGAGCGCGAGGCCGAGGCTGAGGCCGGCGGCGGCCGATCGACAGGTCCGGACGGTGGTGCGAGTGCGCATGAGAAGGGTCCCTTTCAACAGTGAATGTTCCCGAGATCGAGAGGTACGGCGTCACCCTGGCAACTCGAAGCCTTGCCGGTCGTTCTTTACTTCGGCGTGTCGCGCAGTGACCTTCGCAACATCGCCGGTGCTGTCTACTTCTCGTTCTCGGCCAGCCACTCCGGGTTGATGGCCAGTGCGGTGACCTGGACGTCCTTGGTCGGGAAGTCGACGTCCTCCAGATCCACGTCGAGCGCCACGGATGTCTTCCAGCTCGCCAGATCCGTACGCAGCAGGCTCAGCTCCGTCAGTTCCGTCCAGACGCGATCGCTGCGCCGGGACCTGGACCACTTGCGCTCGTGGAGATCAGTGTCGTTGGCGACCGTGTAGACCGCACTCGACGCGTACGTCATCACCTCGGCGTCCATCCCGACGTACCCCTCCAGATAACCGACCTCACGCGCCTGGACCGGCGCCGTCCCGGTGGTCGGCACCGGCGCGCTCCACATCGTGTTGTCGACGACCCAGAAGAGCTGACCGTCCGAGACCGTCACCCGATGTGGTCCGCCGATGCGCGACGAGTCGTCATCCGCCGGATAGACGATCTCGTGATCGGCGGCAACCTGCTCCGCGGGCGTCCCCTTCGCGGTGTTCCAGACGCGCACGAAGTGCTGGTCATCGTCGTTCTCCCACCCCTCGTAGACGATGCCGTCGACACAGGGCGACGTGGTGCCGGGGAAGGCCGAGGGCTCCACGGTGCTCAGGATGTCCGCACCGTCGTGCGGGTAGGCGGACGTCAACGCGGCACGGTCCCACTGGCTCTCCGGGAGGGACTCGGTGTCGTCCTCGAAGGCCTTGGTGTCGGTGCCTCGTCCCGAGGAGAAGACACGTTCGCCGCACACGGCGGCAGTAGACGTCTGACCGTACGGAGAAACCCGCGTCGTCGCCTTGCCGCTCTCTCCGTCGATGTACGTCACGAACGGATCCTTGGACCCGTCCTCGGGGCTGAACCCGACCAACGTCCCCGCCCCGACCGGCACTCGGTACCACTCATGCTGCGTCTCGTGCTCGTTCCCACCGCTCGTCCGCTCGTTCGCGGTCAACCCGGTCTCATCGATCACGTAGTCGTGGCTCCGGTCGGACGTGGTGATCCCGTTCTCCGTCCAGGAGATCTGGGCGCCCTCGACCCGGTCGAGCTCGAACGCACGCGTCTGCCCCTTCGGGGAGACCAGCACGAGGTAGCTGGAGTCCTCGCCGCCCTCGTGGACCCGCAGCGCCAGAACCGCATCCCCGGTCGCGAAGTCCTTCGGGGGTGGGCCGATCTGGCATCCGGAGAGCACAGCCGCCGAGGCCACCGCCATCGCCGTCACACGTCGAGTCAACGCACACATCCCGTCGTCAGTAGATGAGTCAGAAGGCGCCACAGCGGAGGCCCCCGAGATTCCGAGCGGGGATACGGTACGCGCACAGCCCCGGCTGCACCCCACCGCCCCGGCCAGGCTCCCAGCCTTCGCGGCTAGGGTGAGGGCGTTCAATCTCGGGAACGGAGTGATCATGGTCCTTGGCGCCGTCGCCGCTCTCCTCATCGGCATCGCGATGCTTGTCCTCCCAGCCTGGCTCGCCTGGTACCTGATCCGCCGCTGGCGCCGCCTCGCGACCTGGCCACGGGCGCAGGCGACGATCCGCCACGTACGGAAGACGAAGCACAGTTCGTCAGCCACCGGGACGACCACGACCGAGACGTCCTACGAGGCCCGCTACGAATACCGTGACGCTGCTGGCATCCAGCACGTCGGCGAGGTCGACCACCTGCACGGCCCGACGGTCGGCGAAGTCATCGAGATCATGTACGCCCCCGACGACCCGAGCTCGAGCGACACCGTCGCCGGCGGATCCGTCGTCGGTCGCATCATCAACTACGGCGCCGTGTTCATCCTGCTCGGCGGAGGCGGCATCTTCGTCATCCTCGCCTCCCTCGGCCTGATATCGGCCTAGCGTTCACACCTACCTGTCGTTCTCATCGAACTCCCGCCACCCCACGTGGCGATACTCGAGCACCCGACGCCACTCCCGTTCGTCGAGCCCATCGAGCTCGGACCAGTAACCCAGTGGCATCTCCCGAAGTCGAATGCGGTCGCCTTCGTCGACATCGACCAGACGACGATGGATGAGTACGTCGAGGAGGCGGTCTCGTGCGACGCCGGCCCGCTGTCGTTTGCTCGAGCTTCGCGGCCCACGCCGCGGTGGCTTCCGGCTCTTTGCCCCGCCCTCCGGCTTGGACGCCAGCTCCAGGACCAGATTGGCCAGCCCCAAGATCCCCGCGCCAAGCACCAGGATCGACAGCCACGGCATCGCAGGGAGGTCCACGACCAGTAGCAGCACGTACGTCGCCGATGACGCGACCGCGGTGACCGCGGCCGAAGCAACGCCGACCGCGCTGCGCCGTCGCGTCTGCCACCAGGCAGACAGCCCCGTGCCGACGACGAGAATGGCAGCGGCGAAGGCGATCCGAGCCAGCCACAACAGCCCCTCCGCACCCGTCTCCTGACGGCTGGCCAGCGCAACCAGCACCAACCCCAGTACGGACGAACCGAAAAGTGGAAGAGCGATGAGCGCGAGCAGCCCCATGGCCACAGAACCGACGGCGTTCAGCAGGAACCGGCCCGGCAGCGGCGGGTAGCTCCGCGCCAACACCGCGGCCTCGGCCTCACCCCAGCTGAACGGCTGCGAGAACCGCTCCGTACGCGCCCACCCGTCAACCGCTTCGCGAGCCCACTCCGCACGGGCCTCATCGGACTTGCGAGCCCACTGCATCAGTACCTTCGGCGGGGCCATCTGTACTCCAACCCGAGATCGGTCAACTCGTCGCGACTATGCCGCCGGCGGCGCCCAGCGAAGCGTCGAGACACACACGTCGAACGCCGTCTTCCAACCCACGAACACCGGGTCGGTCGCCGCCATCTCCACCGGCCGCGCGACCGACGCCGTCAGCTGCAGGCCTCGGCGGTGATTCGAGCCTGGGATCGGTGTCACGTACACCATCGAGGTCATGACGATCGAGCCGCCTTGGAGCTCCTTCGTCGACTCCCGTTCGAAGCGGATGAACCGCTTGTCACCGAAGAGCGGCTTGGCGTCGTACGCCTGGATCGCATGTGTCACATAGCCATCGAGGCTCTCGCCGTTGGGGGCGCGCCGGATGGTGGCGAACATCGAACCCGGGATGTAGACGTCGCCCGTCGGCGCCCCGGTGGGCGCGAAGTAGGCGATCACATTCTGCTGCTTCATCAGGGAGAACGCCTGATCCATCTGCAGCCGAAGGTGCGCGTGCAGATCGGGCCGGTTGGCGTCCATGCAGCGCCGCTTCATCTCGGCGTCGATCGCTTCCCGGTCAGAGGCGTCCGGGACGTGACGCTCCCAACCGTCGAGAAGCTTCAGGTGAAACTCCGGGTCCTTGCTGGCACCCAGCATCTCCCGCAACGAGCCTGCGCCGATTCCTGACACGTCAAGCCTTTCCGTCAGCACTCGCAGTCAGCGGACTGCTGTTCAGTGCATCGAATTCTTCGTAGGACACGATCGAACGGGAGCGAAGCGTGGTCAGCGCCTGACGTCTCAAGGCGAGAAGCACCTCCATCTCGTCCGAGGTCAGTGCGTTGACGTCGACCGCGGGTGGCTTCTCCTTCGAGTAGAGCCGGAACTCCGCGACGATCGCCGAGATCCCGAACACCAGCAGCAACAACGGCGCCATCACGAGGGGAAACCGCGGATATGCCTCCGGGTCGCTCATGAGGATCAGGACCAGGAGGAGGACGGTCGAGACCAACACGAAGACCGAGAACCCGAACAGGGACCGATCCCACTGCCGATGAGTCGACCGGACCCACGGCACGAAGTGGTAGAGCAGAGCAAGGAACCCGAGCGCGCATCCGATGTAGACGCACGGGACCTCGAAACCCGGCGAGAAGTCTTCGGAGAGCTTCCTCGCACCTCCGCCACTGGCAAAGATCGCCACGGCGAACAGCGGTCCGGCCAGACCGATGAGCGCGATCCAGTACATCAGCTTGGCAGCAAGGTTCGCCGCACCCGAGCGGCGACGCTTCCTCTCGGCTGACTCCAGCTCGATCTGCGCGTAGTCCAGAACGACTCGATTCAGCTCGTTGATGTCGAAGCGATCGAAGTTGCTGTGCACCGTTGCCCAGTTTCCTGGATCGATCGCTGCCGCCTTAGGCATTGGAAACGTGCTCCCATTCGTCAACTTGGTTTCGTGTGAGACCCGGAACCGGACTGGCCTCGAAGGGACGACCGTCGGGGTCGAGGAGAGAAAGGCTCGAGAGAATGATCGGCATCTGAGTGATCGTGAGCTGGAACGCCAACGGCAGACCGGACTCCACGATCAGTCCCACACCACCAGCGTCGCCGCTGAAGGCATAGACCGCGGTGGACAGGTGTAGGTCATGTCCGTCGATGCTCTCGTCCCGCGATGCGACGCACTTGATGCCGGGACCGATCGCCGCACCGATGCACTCGTCGACGTCGAAACCCGACTTCTCCCAGGCATTGACGTCGAGGTCACCAGCCTCGGCAAGGACCACTCTGACGCGGCTGACGATCGGAACCGTCATCGGCCAGTGAAGCATGGTGACCAGCCTGCCCGGCTCACCGAGGCTGGCAAGGGAATCCGTCAGGATGCGGCGTACGTCCTCGTCCGACCGCCGGCTCGCATTGTTGCCGAACCACTCGCGGACGCGGGCACACTCGGTCGACACCCACGCGTCGGCGCCCTCTCCCAGTTCACTGGGAACCAGCGTCCATTCACGTTGTGGGTGGATTCCTTCAGCTCGCCACGTTCCGACCACGGTCGTCCTCCGATTTGATTACAAGCTCCGAGCAGCACACGTCAGTATGGAAGATCGATCGCTCAGGCGAAGATGTCGACGGCCGAGTCGGGCAGGCCCTGGATCGTGTTCACCGTGCTGTAGAAGGAGTTGGCCTGCTTCGCCAACGCCCCCTGGATGTCGCCGGCCGACGCCCACATCTTGCTGTACGAGCTGATACGCGTGAAGTCACCGACGTCGAGACCGGCGTGAAGGCTGGTCATGATGTCCGGAAAGGCCTTGAACTTGACGGCGTCTCCGACGCCACCCGCAGCCTTGTACGCAGCCGAGAACTTGGCGAACTTGGTCGCGTCGCCCAGGGCGGTGACCGCATCGGCCATCTTTCCGAACTTGCCGAACGGTACGACGTCGAGAACCGCCAGTCCGAGGTCGACGAGCGAGCACTTTCCGGCACAGAACTGGATGGTCTTCGCGAGGAGAACCAGCGCCGATACCGCCATCGCGATGGCCGCGAGTGGTCCGGCGATGAACAGAGCCGCCACGAAGAGCACCATCGCAACGATCTCGAGGACAGCGATGATGTCATCGAGGACCTCCCAGAAGCCGTCCTCGATCTTGCCGGACATCTCGTTGCCGATACCGCTGACGGCAGCGTCGTACGCGTCCTCCCAGGAGTCGTAGTAGCCGTCCCAGGTCTCGGCGGCGTTCTCCCAGTCCTTGCGGGCCTGATCCTTCGCCTCCTCGGCGTCTTCCTCCTGCTGCGCCTCCGGGCTGCCCTCCTTCGGACCTGCGCCCGGAAGGTGGTTCGGCGCACCCTCCATGCTGTCGAACTTGGCCCACAGGTCCTGGCAGGTGTCGACCTGTGACCTGATCAGCGGCTGCCACTGCTGAAGCTCTTCACCGTACTTCGCGATGATCGGGCCCACCGGCGTGTAGAGCGCGCTGGCCTCTTCGAGCGTCTTGTAGGAGTCGCCGATCTTGTCCTGAAGCTTTTCGATGGCCTTGCCGTCCATCTCGCCGTTGGCGAGATCATGCTCGGAGATCTTCTTCAGCTCTTCGTAACAGGACTTCATCATCTCGCCCAGACGCTCGATGGCGTCGCCGCGCTCGATGATGCCCGAGGGGTTGCCCTCGACGGTCTTGATCTCTCTGCCCTTAGGGGATGAATCCATGGCTCATGTGCTCCTTCGTCGAGCCCGTCAGGTGTCCTGAATCGTCCGTTGCACACGGGCGCCGCGTCGCGGGCCGGGTGGACGTCCTACTTGGTCTGGAACTGAAGAGCGGTCTCGCTGTCCCAGTTCTCGAAACCGTCGACTACGCCTTTGACGTGCTCGTGGAGCTCCTTCAGGCTGTCCTTGAGTTCGTCACGCTTGTCATCCCAGCGCTCCTCGAAGTCCTGCGCCTTGTCTCGGAGGTCGCCGCGGCCGTACGGGTTGCCGATGTCCGCCTCGAGCGCTTCCGACTGGCTCGTCGCATTCTCGAACTCGCTCACGATCGAGTCCAACTGCGTCGCGATTCTCGAGAGTGTCTCGATCTTGATCTTGACGTCCGCCACCGCGCTCCCCTTCGATCTTCGTCAATCTGCCCGGTCAAAAGTTGCCGAAATGTCGCTTCGGGCGGGGCGATCGCTCTCGCGTCGCCCCGCCCAACCAAGCGAATGGATCAGCCGCCGGCGAGCTGGCTGTCCAGGTCCTGGATCGCCGTGGCCATGTCACGCAGAGCCTGAGCCATGTCCTCGACACCAGCAATGGCGTCCTTCAGACCGGTCGTCATCTCCGTGTAGCCGTCCTGGAACTTACCGGACGCCTTCTCCGTCTTGAACCCGTCCTGAACGAGCTCGTCGACGTAGCCCTGGCACTCGTCAAGCGCGGACTCAATGGTGTCCTTGCCCTGGTCGAGCTTGTCGGCGGTGCCGGTCATCTCGTCGTATGTTGCCCCGAAGTCACTCATCGATCATTGCCTTTCCCGCGATTTCATTACACGGTGCCCCATTGGGCAGCCGCTGGTCACCGTAGGCCACGCTTCACAAACTTGTGAAGCGCAATAACGGCTTCGTTGTCATCTTCATACACAGTTCTCGTTCTCGCCCGTCAGCGGCATCCGCAGGGTCACCGATGCGACCGTCGCGACCCATCCGAGATATCCCGCGAAGGCGACGAGCCACGGCGATACGAGCGGCCAGAACCAGGCCGTCACCCTACACGCGCGGACCGTACCCCGATCGCACGACAGGCCAATCTGTCACTGCCGGGTCAAGGCGTTGCCGGGCCTCAGAACTCGGGGAGTTCGTCCGGGTTGTCCCACGGGACCTCGGAGCCGTCGTCACGAACGTAGTGAGACGACAGTGCGGTCGCCGGCGCGGTGATCGTCCCGTCCAACACACCTCGGATACCAGTGAGGTACTTTTCCGCAATCTTGCCGTTGAAGACACCGTCAAGCAGAGCAGTTGGGCCGCCCGGAATATTCTGGACCAACACGTTGACCGACGACCCCGACCCGTTCTGGTGGACTCGAAGCATGATGACCTTCGGCCACGACAAGGCCTTTGTCTTCTGCCTGATGATCAGAGCCTGGCCTTCATTGTGCACCGCTCTGATCTCGTATTTCTTCTCGTGCTGCGCGACACCAAGGGCCGCCCGAAACGCGGCCTCCGGGGCGGCGTCCAGGTCAGCACTTTTCGCTCGTTCTGATCCCACGTGAACCCTTTGCTAGATAGATGATGAAGATTGTGAGGTTACACGCGGCCCTGCGCATCGAACTTGTGCCACGTTCCGACGCGCATTCGCCACATCCGATGACGCTGATCCAAGGTGAGCTCCACGATCCCCCGCTCGCTGAGCACGTCGAGAACCTGCTCGCGGGCGGCGCTGATGCGTCGATGTGCCCATCACCCCTGGGCACACCCGCACCCGTACGTCTCCGCGGCTTGGAGACGAGCTAGAGGATCACCAAGATGAGGCCGAGGCCACCCGCGCACAATGCCAACAGCTCCGGACCCGGCTCAACTGCCTGCGCCGATGGTCCTAGCTCTGGAGCTCGCGCTTACGCCCAATCAGCGCGAACCACAATACCAATCCGGCGACACCGGCGATCAAGAACCAGAACTCCGCCACAGTCGTCATCAGCGAGCCTTCACCGAGGCTCGGTACTCCGATCACGACCCGGACAAGCGCGCCAAGCGAAAGGACCAGCAGGATCGCGCGCTTCACCGCAGCCCCGCGACCCACGATGACGGATGGCTGGCCGTCAGACAGGTTTGCCGTCAACCAACCAGCAAAGAGCAACAGCACTCCGAACCCGATGCTCAGGATGACGGTAGGAGCATCTGGGGTGTCAAGCCCCGAGACGGACGGCACCACGGTCACGGTGAAGGACTGGATCCACAGCACGTGCAGCAACCCGAAGACAATGCACCAGATGGACAACCACTGGCCGACCTTCTTCTGAACTTTTCGATACTGCACGTTTCGACTTTCCGTTTTCAATTCTTGGATTCTCTCCAGCGAAGCGAGGCGATGCAAAGATCTATCAGCGACTTTTGTGCGGCGAGCCATTCCTGGTTCTCGTCTTGAGGAAGGCTGACGAGCGAGGCCACGAACTCAACGGCCCGCTTGCGCGAACTACCTGGAATCGGGCTCAAGTATGTGACCGAGTTGTTGATGAATTCCTGACCTTCGACACGAACGACCGCTCTCTCTTCAAAACGAAGCGTTCGCGGATCACCGAAAAGCTTCTCTGCACCTCGCTGATCGATCAGCGTCCGGACGTAGGCGTCGAGCGACGCTCCCCCGTCCGCCCGCTTGATCCTGACGATGATCGATGCTGGCATGAGGAACGTGCCTTCCGGAGCATCCACCGGAGCGTAGAAGCCGACTGCACCGCTCTGCTTCATGCCGTCGAACGCCTCGCCGACGAGGCGCTTCATACTGGCGTACATCGCTGGCTGATGAGCCCGCATGAACTGCGTCTTCAGACTCTCCAGCATCGAATCCATGCTGTCGGAGGTGACGTCTCGTCTGGACCATCCCTCTGGAACATCGATCACGAAGTCGGGGTCCTTCGACATACCGAGCTGTTCGCGCAATCCCATCGAACTCATGAAGTCTCGACCTCCCACGAATCCTCGGTCATGCCGTCAGGCACAACCCCAGCAAAGACGGACCCGCCAGGTCGCTCGACCCAGATCGTGTCCATGAGCGTCTGCAGTCCCGGGAGGACGTTGGCGAGCACGGGCCCAAAGGTGGGTTCTACCGTCAGCACGATGGCCGCAGTGCCGTCATCGAAGATCAGGTCGATCGCCTGGATGTCAGTGGCGCCATCCTCTGACTCGACGCGCGTCCGAGGCGTGAACTGAAGACCGACGCCGAGGTGCTTGCTCTCGATCACTTGCAGGGCAGCGCCGTCCCTCCGCTCCCATCTCGGAACCGAGTCACTCGTCAGGAGCATCACCCGGCACATCACGGCTACCGGGCCCAGGACGGGCCAGACCTGGAAGGTTGCCGCAGCATCCATGAGCTGCACCTCCTCGAATGCTCGACCGAGGAGCTCGCGCACATCGTCAGGAGAGGTCGGCGCGCCGTCCCAGCGCTCCACGCCGACAACGGTTGCCAGCGCCGATTCAGCCTGCCGCACCCACTCGGCCCTCTCCGCTGTCGGCATATCGGCTCGAACCGGGAACCAGCCAGGGGCCGAGAATTCGTCCAGCCCTCGCACCGTCCAGATCTGATCAGCAGCGTGGGTCACCGTCATCAGAAGACCACGCCCAAGCCTTGATCGAGCGCTTCAGGCAGCTTGATGTTGGGCATCCCAAGGTTTCCGACCCACCCGTTGAGGGAATTCAGGTTGCCGATGCCGGTCGAGACGCCCTGCACGATCCCCATATGTGCCACACGTTCGGCGAGACCGAAGGACAATTGGCTCGACGTGTACATGCGAAGATTGTCGTCGACCAAGCCGGTGAGCCCTCCACGGCTACCTGTGGCCAAGAACTTCCCAACCGCGCTCAGTCCGCCGCCGGCTCGCCATGCACCGATGATGCTCTCGTCGGTGATGCTCAGCAGTGGCTTTCCGATGGCGCTTGAGCCCGAGAACATTCCCTTGAAGGCAGAGAAACTGCCCAACTTCGTGCCGTGGCCGAACTTCGACAGGTTCCCGAGCTTCCCGACCGGTACGACGGTCAACGCAGCTAGTACCAGATCTCCCCAGTTGGCCTCACCATTCGCCATCTGCATCGCGGTCACCGCCGTGGCGGCAATTCCGATTGCGACACCGAGCCACACGAGGGCGCCGATCCCGGTGAACAGGGCGGCGATCGCAACGATCGTCCCTACGACCTTCAGGACATCGGCCCAGTCTGACCAGGCGCTGTCCTCGATGCTCCCTGCTGTCTTGTCCTCAATACCGTTTGCTGCCGTCTCGAAGGCTTCTTCCCAGGTGTCGTAGTGGGCGTCGAACTCGGTCGCCTTCTCAACGAAGTCCTGGTAGGCCTGAGCCTTCGCCTGGTTCTCGGCCGCCTCTTCCTTATCGGTGCCGCCGATTCCGAGCAGACCGCCCTCTTCCTCGGTCTGGCTGTCATCTTTGTCGCCAGGCAGGGAGACGTAGTGGCTGTATCGGTCCTGCGCCTCGTTCACAGCCGTCTGGATCTTCGGCTGAATGTCCTCGAGAGCATCCCCGTAGGCTTTGATCACCGGACCGACCGGCTTGTAGAGTTCCCCCGCTTGCTTGAGCGTCTCGTGGGAGTCACCGATCGATTCACGAAGGGCGTTGATGGCCTTGCCCTTCATGGAGTCACCGCCCAAGGCGTTGTCGGCAATGTTCTGCAGCACAAGCGCGCTGTTGAGCATCATTTCACCGAGCTCTTCGATCTTCAGACCGCGCTTGCTGATCGGCCCCGGCTCACCGTCGACCGGCCTGATCGTGCGTCCCTTAGGGGACGCTTCCATAAATGTCACTGTCGTCTCCTACCGCTCTGCCGGCCTAGGCCCCGGCCTTCTCGGCCTTGACCTCGGGAGCGGACAACTGGATGGCGGTGTCAGCGTCCCACTTCTCCACGTTCTCGATCACGCCCTTGATGTGCTCGAGGACGTCATCGAGACTGTCCTTGAGCTCATCGCGCTTATGGTTCCACCGGTCCTCGAAGTCTTCCGCGGCCTCGCGCAACTCGTTGCGCCCATAGGGGTCGCCGATCGCGTCCTCGAGGTCGTCCGCTCTGTCCTCTGCGTCCTCGAACTCCTTGGTGATCTTGCCGAGCTCGTCCTTGACGGTGTTCAGTTGGCCGAGGTCAATGTAAAAGTCCATACAGAAATGCCTGCTTCTCCCTAGACGAAACAGTTGCCACGTGCGAGGTGCGTGTCTATGGCAGGGCGCAGACGCGATCGCCTGCGCCCCACCATAGAAACTCGGCGAATCAGCCGCCGGCGAGCTGCGAGTCCAGGTCCTGGATGGCGGTCGCCATGTCACGCAGAGCCTGGGCCATGTCCTCAACACCAGCAATGGCGTCCTTGAGGCCGGTGGTCATCTCGGTGTAGCCGTCCTGGAACTTGCCCGACGCCTTCTCGGTCTTGAACCCGTCCTGAACGAGCTCGTCGACGTAACCCTGGCACTCGTCAAGCGCGGACTCGATCGTGTCCTTGCCCTGGTCGAGCTTGTCGGCGGTGCCGGTCATCTCGTCGTAGGTTGCCCCGAAGTCACTCATCGATCATTGCCTTTCCCGCAATTTTCATTACACGACACCCGATTGCGGCGCCGTTCGTCACCATCACTCACGCATCACACTGTCGTGATGCGTGAACCGACGAGCCGACACCGTCATCCCGAGCGTGGTGGTCCGAGATCCAGGCAATCAACGTCGTCGCGGTAGTCCTACCCGCTACGGCCGGTTCTAAACATCTTCGAAAGTAAAGTTTCAGCTCATCCCGGTGTAGGCGGTGGCAGCAGCACACCTGGCGGGAGTCGACACCGCGGCCCCTGACCGAGACAGGTGATGGTGGGCCGATAGATGCCGGCCCACCATGTTGACCAATGCTGCTGCTCAGCCGCCGGCGAGCTGCGAGTCCAGGTCCTGGATGGCGGTCGCCATGTCACGCAGAGCCTGAGCCATGTCCTCGACACCAGCGATGGCGTCCTTGAGGCCGGTGGTCATCTCGGTGTAGCCGTCCTGGAACTTGCCCGACGCCTTCTCCGTCTTGAACCCGTCCTGAACGAGCTCGTCGACGTAACCCTGGCACTCGTCAAGCGCCGATTCGATCGTGTCCTTGCCCTGGTCGAGCTTGTCGGCAGTGCCGGTCATCTCGTCGTAGGTTGCCCCGAAATCAGTCATCGATCTTTGCCCTCTCCCGCGATTTCATTAGATGGCGGCGTCAAACGCCGCTGGCCACCGTAGGCCACCCTTCACACGGTTGTGAAGGGTAAAAGCAGCTTCGTTGTCCGATTTATGCAGACGTTCATGCAGAGCCCTCGGCGTCGCTCGCCAGGGGCATCTGCATGGTCACCGTGCGACCTGCCTGGACGAAGATTCCACGGCCCGCGGGGAAGTCGGTGCGCTTGAGCTTGCCGAACGGAACCTTGAACAGCGTGTCGCCGTCGTAGGTGTCCGGCTTGAGCACGATGCCCTGACGAGCGGCCTTCCACTCACCCATGACGCCCGAGCCGCCGCCGGCTCGAGTGACGTCGGCGTCGCCGACGAAGAGGTGGTCGGAGTTGTTGATCGCCTGCAGCAGGGCGCGCATCGGGCGGTCGGCGGGACCGTCGGCCAGGTGGGTCATGTCCTCGGCGACGATCATGATGCGGCCGGGGAAGGACTCGTCGGCGACGATCTCGGCGAGCTCGGTGACGAGCGCCTTCTCGTCGTCGGGGCGGGTGGCGCTGCGTACCCAGGGACGGAAGTCGCCGAGCATGGCACGACGGCTGCCGAGGTGGAACAGCTTCACCTCGGGGTCGAAGCGTTCCATGGACTCGACGAGCGCCTTGAGTACGTTGGTCTTGCCCGACTGCGGCGGGCCGGTGACGATGAACGAGCCGATCGGGTCGAAGCCGCGCGGCGCCAGGGTGTCGTCGGCGATACCGAAGACGGGCTGACCGTTGACCTGCGCGGGAAGCGACCGGCTGGAGATCTTCGTCGGCAGGGCACCGATCTCGCCGACCTCGGGAACACCCAGAGCACGCAGCTGCGAGACCAGCTCGTCGAGGGCCTTGGTCTGCTCGGCGACGTTGGTCGTCCCACCGAGAACGGCGAGCTGCACCTCGGCCTTGTCGACGACGGCGCGGCCGGGCACCGACTGCTCGTTGAGTACGTCCTTGGGTGCTCCGACCAGGACGTACTGGCTCGGGTCGGAGAGCCGCATGACGACACGGCGCGGGATGTTCGCGAAGACGGCCGTCGGGACGGACCCGGACCGGTCGGCGGTGATCACCGCGTGGATGCCGAGCGGGCGGCCCTCGCCGAGGACCCGCATGAAGGACTGGTAGAACGGCGCCCGACCGGCGGCGATCTCCCACTCCTTCTTGAACTCGGGGTAGTTGTCGATCAGGAGCAGGATGCGCGGCATCGACTGGTCGGCGATCTCACGGTATTCGGTGAGGTTGGCGGCCGCGGCCTTGGAGAACAGCTCCGAGCGGCGGTCCATCTCCCGCTCGAGCGTGCGCATCAGCCGCTGCAGACGCTCGGCGTCGTCGCCGTCAATGATCGAGCCGACGTGCGGGAGACGCTCGATCGCGCCCAGCGCGCCGGAGGCGAAGTCGAGGCCGTAGACCTGGACCCGACCGAGCTCCGGACGGGCGCCGGCGGCGGTCGCGATCGTCTTCAGCAGGGTCGACTTACCCGACCCGGACGAGCCGAAGATGAGCAGCGAGCCGTCGCGGTCTGGAGCGAAGTAGATCGCGTTCTGCTGCTGGCGCTCCGGGAGGTCGGCAAGACCCAGCAGGATCTGTCCGTCACCCTCCAGCGGCAGGTCGCGCATGTCGACCACGGACGCCAGGTCATCGAGCCACGGCCGCCGCGGAGTCATCAGCCCAGCGGTGGCAGAGGCCTTGATCAGGTTGGCCACGATCCGCTTCTGGTCGTTGGGGCCGAGGTCCTCGTCGTGCGAGTCGCTCTCCGGCGGGCGCTCCGGCTCCCACTCCGTGATCGAACCGAACTTGAGCTCGGCCACCTTCACGTCGGCGGTGACGACCTCGTCGTTGCGCGTCCAGCCGCCGGCGTACGCGGACTGGAACGGGGTCAGGCGACCCGGTCCGGTCTTCGCGATCCCACGGCCCGGCAGGGACGGCGGGAAGGTCCCGGCGATCGGGTCGTCGACGACGTCCTTGGAGTCGGTCTCGTCGGCCATACGCAGGGCGACGCGGAGGTTGGTGTTGGCCCGCAGGTTGTCCTTGATGACACCCGCCGGGCGCTGGGTCGCCATGATCAGGTGGATACCCAGCGAACGACCTCGCTGGGCGATGTCGACGACGCCGTCGACGAACTCCGGCACCTCACCGGCCAGTGCCGCGAACTCGTCGATGACGAGCACCAGCGCGGGCGGGCACTCCGGGTCCTGTCGCTTCTCCAGCTCGAGGAGGTCCTTGGCCTTCTTCCGGTTGAACAGGTGCTCGCGGTAGTGCAGCTCGGCCTTGAGGCTGGTCAGCGCACGGCGTACGAGGTGCGGGCTCAGGTCGGTCACCAGACCGACGCAGTGCGGCAGCTCGATGCAGTCGGCGAAGGCCGAGCCGCCCTTGTAGTCGACGAAGAGGAACGTCACCCGGTCGGGCGAGTGGGCCGAGGCGATCCCGAGCACCCACGCCTGCAGGAACTCGGACTTACCGGCACCTGTGGTGCCGCCGACGAGGGCGTGCGGGCCCTGCGTACGCAGGTCCAGCGTCATCGCGTCCGAGGCTCCCTGGCCGATGATGGCGCGCAGGTTGCCCGCCTTCTTCAGCCGCGGCCGCGGCCGGTCGGAGCGGTCGATGATCGAGTTGTTCTGCCGCCAGCGCTCCACCACGGAGTGCGGGTCCTCGGCCACCTCGTTGCCGACCAGCGACAGGAAGCCGACCGAGTTGGGGAGGTCGGAGGAGTCGTGGACGACGGTGCTGGCGTCCACCACCGGCGCGAGCCGCTTGGCGAACATGTCCATGTAGGCGTTGGAGACACCCTCGACGGTCACGCCCTCGTAGAGGTCGCCGTTGCGGACGAGCCCGACGGTGGCGCGCTCCAGGCCGTTGCTCACGTCCAGGAAGCTGCGGCACACCGCCGGCAGGGCCTCGACGGTGGAGGACATGAAGACCGCGTGTACGCCGACATCGGCACCGCGCTCGAGGACCTGGACCAGACGGGCCCGGTCGACCGGAGCGTCGTTGGTGACGAAGACGATGATGGAGACCTGCACCCGCGCGTTGGTCTCCTCCCCGGCCCGGGCGACGTCGGTCCCGAACTGCATCGGGTTCCACTTCTCCGGGAACGGGCCGCGGTGCTCAGCGGTCCGGCCGGCGCGCATGATGTATTCCTCCAGCGCGCTGAGCAGTGCGTTGGCCGTCGGCGCGGAGTCGGCCAGCGGCATGTCCTTGAACCGGTTGGTCTCCGAGGTGGTGTGCGGCAGCCACTTGAGCCACTCGAACTCCTCGACCCAGTCCGGGTCGGCGAAGGCGACGGTGACGACCTCGTTGGGCGCGTGCAGACCGAAGAGCTGCACCGCGAGTCCGCGCATCGCGTCGGCGGCCGGGCCGGCCGGGCCGGCGACACCGACAGAGCCCACCGCGGGGAGCGACTCCAGCAGCGGTACGTCGTCGACGTACTTGTAGCGCTCCTTCAGCCGGTCGATCCGCTCGATGAACTCGGGCAGGCCGTTCTGGGTGTCACGCTCCGCGATCGAGTTGCGCGACAGCGCGCGAGTGGTGCCGAGACGTACGGCCAGGAAGTTCCAGTGCTCGGGACGCCTGGTCCACAGCCGCGGACCGAGCTGCATCGCCTGCTCGAAGACCTCGGCGACCGCCGGGACCTCCTCGTTGCGAGCGAGCTCCTCCTCGGGCTTGCTGCGGTAGAAGACCTCTTCCAGCTTCTCGAACTGCCGCTCGAAGAGCTCGATCTCGTGGTCCTGCTTCGCGCCGGCCTGGCGGTGCTGGTTGATGTAGTTGCCGACCGCCATCATCGGGGTCATCACGACCAGCAGCAGCGCGCGGGCACGGCCGGTCATCGCGTAGATCGAGAGCGCCATGATGATCGGCGCGATCAGCACGAACCACGGGAACAGCTTCTTCTGCATCTCCGTGGGCATCCACGGCGGCGGGTGCTCGGTGCCGGGGTAGCGGACGTCGACCCGCGGGCTGCGGTTGAAGAGCAGGCCGCCACCGCGCTCGAGCACCGGGTCCTCGACGGCGGAGAGGAAGTCGGCCGAGAGCTGCATGACCAGCGTGGTGCCACCGATGACGACCGGCGTGTCCGGCGCCAGACGTACGCGGGAGACCTGGGTGCCGTCGACGACGACGCCGTTGGCCGAGTTGAGGTCGACGAGCTCGACTGAGCGGTCCACCTCGATGCGGGCGTGACGCTTCGAGACCATCGGGTCGGCGAGCACGATCTCGTTCTCGGGACCGCGACCGATCGAGGCGTGGCCGGTGGTCAGCGGGAACGCCTGTCCCCGCACCGGACCGTCGATCGCCCGGAGCACACCGACGCTCTTGCGCCGGGAGCCGGTCTGCTCGTTGTCGGGGCCCAGGTTGACGACCGCGGCCGCGAACCCGGACCCGATCGGCGCATCGCCGATGGGTACGTCGGGCTCGAGCGGCTCCATCCGGTCGGCGGTCGGCGGGGCGACGGCCAGGGTCAAGATGTCCTGCTCACCGGCGATCACGGAGCGCGCCGGGTCCGCGTCGGCGATGTGCCGAGCGACGTCTCCAGCGGTGGCCGTGGAGTCGGCGGTGACGATCACATCCGCAGGCGCGACACCCGGCCGGTGCAGAGTGAGCTTGACCTTCATCCTTCGTTCCCCTCGTCAACGTGCCAAAAGTCAATGCAGCCAGATGCCGCCGGCGGGGCGGCGGTCACCCGCGACGCACCAGGGCCGAGCGGTCGCCGAACCGGATCATCGCGCCGACCGGTGCCAGCACCGGCTCCCACGCGTTCAGCCGTCGGGTGGCACCCTCGTGGATCACCACGGTGCCGTTGGTCGAGCCACGGTCGGTGACCTCGACGCCGTCCCCGCTGGGGCGCAGCGAGAGGTGGGTCTTCGAGACCGACACGTCGATGATCGAGACCGTACGCGCGCCCAGCGTGTTCTCCGTCAGAGCCGGGTCGCGGCCGACGAGCACCAGGCCGGTCACCGGGATCCGCTCGCCGGAGTCGACCTTGAGCATGATGCCCCGCTCGCGCGGAGGCTGACCGCCGGACGTGGGCTGAGGGGTCGGGTGCGGCGTCGGAGCCGGGGTCACGTGCGGCGCCGGCGCCGGGGCCGGGGCCGGGGCCGGGGCCGGGGTCGGGTACGGCGTGGGCGTCGGGTGAGGCGTCGGAGTCGGAGCCGGAGCCGGCGTCGGGTACGGCGTGGGGGTCGGCGTCGGAGGCGGCGGGGGCACCGCCTGGCTCTGGTTCGGGGTCACCGCGCGCGAGGGCGGGATCGCCGGGGTGACCGGCTTCGGGGCCACGGGGCCCGACGGCGGGGTCGCGAGCGCGCCACCAGGAGAGGCACCCGCCTCGTCGTGCCTCGGCTTCGGGCGGGAGACGCCGAGCACGCCGGCGCTGACCCGCCCCGAGGGCCGGTAGCTGCCGGAGTCGTCGTCGCTGGGGGTGGTGAGTGAAGGCAGCGACTTCCGCTGTGCGACGGGCGCGGCCGCGACCGTCTTGCGGGCGATGCGCATCCGCTTCTCGTCGTAGGGGTCGAGGCCCTCGCGGACGTCGACCATCCAGGTCTCGGCGACCTTGTCGTGCCAACCGCGGCTCCGCTGCTCCTTGTCGAACAGCGGCGAGGCGAGGAAGACGATCGGCGCGATCGGGATGATCCCGGAGCCCCAGAGCACCAGCGCGCGGAGGAAGGCGCGGCCGACGCCCGGCCGCTCGAGCGTCTTGACGTTGATCGAGCGGACTCCGGCGACGGACTTGCCCAGCGTGACCCCGCGACGGCCGTGGAAGACGATCTGGACGATGACGAAGATCAGGCTCAGCAGCACCGTGGCGCCGCCCGCGATCGCCGCCAGCATGAAGTCGGGGTGGCTCAGGAACCGGGCGAAGCCGAACTTGCCCTGCGCGAGCTTCAGCAGCAGCGGGAGCGTGAAGACCAGGTAGGGGACCTGCAGGAGCAGGTAGCAGACGATGTCGACGGCGGCGGCGACCGCACGACGGCCCAGCGGCGCGTCCTTCAGACCGAGCGAGGCAGCGTAGGCCGGATCCGGCTTTCCGTCGGCGGTGAGACCCTCGATCCGGTCGTCATTTTCGGCGACCTCCCATATCTCCACCGCAAGAACTCCCTCACGCCCGATGTCCGAGTATTTTCGGCGCTGACCAACAACGCCAGAAGGCTACCGGAATGTCCCGGCTCGGGCGCGATGGTGTCTGGCAGGATCGACGTATGTCAACACCCTCCGGGCCATCAGCGAGCCTTGAGCGCATCGTCTTCTCGGACGGCAGCACCGCCGATCTCGTACGCAAGGAGGACGGCTGGGCGATCCAGATCGACGGCGTCGCTCAGTCCCACCTCGGGGAGGATCCGGCGCACCCGCCGAAGCTCGCCTCGATCCGGTGGATGCTGGCTGCACTCGGGGACCGTGCACCCGGCAGCGTGGCCCACCTGGGCGGGGCGCTGCTCGCTCTCCCCCGTGCGGTTGCCCACCGATGGCCTGCGACCACGCAGACGGTCGTGGAGATCGAGCCTGCGCTGGTCGAGCTGACCAGGTCGCGGTTCCCGCTTCCGCCGGGGATCACCATGGCGACCGCCGAGGCACGCTCGTGGCTCGAGGCTCACCCGGGTTCGGAGCACGATGCCATCGTCATCGACATCTTCGTCGGCAACCGGATTCCGCCGGCGTTCACCTCGCGCGAGTGCATGACCGCGGCACGCGACGCGCTGCGCGAGGAGGGTCGGCTCGTGCTGAACTCCGTCGCCGGTCCCGAGCTGCTCTTCACCCGTCGTGAGCTCGCGACGTTGCGTACGGTCTTCGGGCATGTCGCGATGATCGTGCAGGGATCCGCGCTCGCGGGAGCGAGGTTCGGCAATGCCACGCTGATCGGCTCGGCGGCCCCGATCGACGGCGAGGCGATCCGCGCCTCGCTCGCCGGCGACCCGTCGAAGGGCGCGCTGGTGACCGACCTCGACCCGATCATCGACGGCGCCGATCCGATCAGCGATGCCGACCAGCTCTGGTCGCCGGAGCCGAACCTTCCCGACGCGAGCGCCGCGCTGCGGCTCCTCGAGCAGGCCCGACAGGCCGTCGACACGCTCAGATCCACCGCCGACTGAGGCTCCATCGTCTTTGTCTAGCGAGATTCGGCCCTATCGCTCGGCAGATACCGCGACAGGCATCGCCAGCCATTTCTTTTACCGAAACCGGCTTGTAACGTTCAAACAACCTGCTTGCGACGTGCGGGCGGGATGCTTGATGCGCAGGACAAACCACGATGCACACCATCTATCCGTTGTAGGGGGGACCTCGATGGAAACACTCACCGCCACCCAGCCTGAGGCCAACGGTGCTGCGAAGCAGCACAGCCTCAAGTTCCGTCACGCCAGTGCCCTGACGAAGCTCATGGACGAGCGCCAGGACCTGCGCGGTGTTCACGTGTTCGCCGACTTCGTCGACGACTCGGTGCGCTGGTCCGCGTGACCAGCAGCTGAACGGGGATCCACGATCCCGTTGCGCAAGGCCCGGCCGACGACGGCCGGGCCTTCGCTCATTTCCGGGCGTTCGGCTAGGCGCTGCGGTGGACGATCCGGCCGCCGACCGTGGTCAGCACGACCCCACCGTGAGCGATCGCGGCGAGATCCCCGACCGAGGCCCGGAGCGGGTCGATGTCGAGCACGGCCAGGTCGCCGCGTGATCCGGGAGCGACCGTGGGCTGACCGTCGACCGATGCCGCCAACGCCTCCTGGACGGTGAGCGCCTGCTCCGGGTGCCACGGCTCCTTGCCGTCCCGCGAGCGCCCGACGGCGGCCGCGATGGCCAGCCACGGATCGAGCGGCGCGACCGGAGCATCCGAACCGAGCGCGACCCGCACTCCTTCGTCGAGCATCCAGCGGGTCGCGAAGCAGCGGTCCTCTCGCCCCGGCCAGACATCCTCGGTCATCTCGCGGTCGTCGAGGATGTGCGCCGGCTGCACCGATGCGGTGATCCCGAGCCGAGCCATCAGCGGCAGATCCTCGCGACGTACGAGCTGGGCGTGCTCGATGCTTCCGCGCGCCCCCGTCGTCTCGTACGCCGCCAGTGCCTCCGACACCGCCCGGTCACCGATCGCGTGCGTGGCCACCTCGAGACCGGCAGCGTGCGCCTTCCCCAGGAGTCCCTGCAGCTCGTCCAGCGACTGGTTCGGCGCTCCGCAGCTGTCGGGGTCGTCGGCGTACGGGTCGCAGCACCACGCCGTGCGCGTGCCCAGCGAGCCGTCGCTGATGATCTTGAGCGGTCCCATCGTCAGCCGGTCCTCGCCGGGGAGCAGCCGGTCCCCCGTACGCAGCCCCTCGGCGATCGCCTCGTCGAGCTGGTCGGCGTACGTCGCGACCCGGATCCGCAGCAGGTCGCAGCCGGCCGCCCACCGCGAGCGCCAGTCGTCGAGCCGGATGCCGACCTCGAAGTCGGTCATCCCGACCACCCCGAGTGCGGCGGTCCGGGCCAGCATCCGTCGGTAGGCGGCCGGCGTGCTCCCGTTGGACTCGAAGAGCTCCGCAACCCGCGGATAGGTCTCGAACCACTCCGTCTCTTCCACCATGTCCTCCCGGCGCGGCAGGTCCACGGCGTCGAGCGCGGCGGTGTTCAGCCAGGCGTGATGGAAGTCGTGGTTGACCAGGATCGCGGGGATGCCACCGGTGACCGAGTCGAGCTCGGAGACGGTGCCCCAGCGGTCCCAGGTGCCGGCCGAGTGCCCCATCCCGACGATCGCCTCACCCGGCCCGACCTCGCGCGCGGCCGCGGCGACCCGCGCCAGCGCCTCAGCGGGGGAACGGGTGCCGTGCAGGTCCAGCCTGCTGGCCTTCAGCGTCCACTGGCCGAGGTGGGTGTGGGCGTCCCACAGACCCGGCACGAGCCAGCGCCCACCGGCGTCGTACGCCTCGACACCCTCCGGTCGGGACAGGCCTTCTCCGACCGCCGACACGACACCGTCGGCGACGAGAACGTCAACCACCCCGGCAGGCACGGTCGCCTGGGGTGAGAGCGGAACGATACGTACGTTCCGGAGGAGAAGGTCGGGCATGAGCAGACGATAAGGAGTCTGCCCATGCTCGAGCCAATCAGATACCGAGGAGCCTCAGCGGCGTTTGAAGATTCCCCTGACGAGCTCCCTCGCGGCGGTGCGCGCGGCCTGCTTGAAGGCGGTCGACTTCACCACCGTCTCGATCATCGAGTCGTCGTCGTCACGCGACCGCGATCGGGA
This sequence comes from Nocardioides sp. NPDC127514, assembly GCF_040302125.1. NCBI lineage: Bacteria > Bacillati > Actinomycetota > Actinomycetes > Propionibacteriales > Nocardioidaceae > Nocardioides > Nocardioides sp. NPDC127514. The sequence continues at coordinate 51,113 of NZ_JBEORF010000035.1, forward strand.
CCCGGAGGACTTCTTCGGGGCGGCCTTCTTGGCCGCCTTCTCCTCCGCCTCGGCCGCGCGTGCGGCCGCTGCCGCGTCCGTCTTCGCCTTGAGCTGGTCGGCGGCCGACTCGACCTCGACGGACGCGGTGTACTTCGCCGCCAGCGGCGACGCCGCGACGGCGGCTTCCATCGCGGCGGCGTCCGCGGGAGCCATCAGCGACTCGGGGGCGCGCAGCCGTGTCCAGGCGACCGGCGTCGGTGCGCCGCGCTCGTTCATGACGGTCACGATCGCCTCGCCGATGCCGAGCGTCTGGATGACCGCGCCGAGGTCGTCGTAGGAGGAGGTCGGGTAGGTGTTGACGCTGGCCTTGAGGGCCTTGGCGTCGTTGGGCGTGGCGACCCGCAGCTGGTGCTGGATGCGCGAGCCGAGCTGACCGAGCACGTCGTCGGGGACGTCGGTCGGCTTCTGGGTCACGAAGAAGACCCCGACACCCTTGGAGCGGATCAGCCGGACCGTGTTGGTGATCTGGTCGAGGAACGCGTCGGAGGCGTCGTTGAAGAGCAGGTGCGCCTCGTCGAAGAAGAAGACCAGCTTGGGCTTGTCGACGTCACCGACCTCGGGCAGCGCCCGGAAGAGCTCGGCGAGCAGCCACATCAGGAAGGTCGAGAAGATCGCCGGCCGGTCCTGCAGGTTGGGCAGCTCCAACAGCGAGATGATCCCGGCGTCCCCGTCGTTGCGTACGAAATCCGTGACCGCGAAGGCCGGCTCACCGAAGAACTCGTCCGCGCCCTGGTCGGCGAAGGCGATGAGCGTACGCAGGATCACCCCCGTCGTCGCCGACGAGAGGCCACCCAGGCCCTTGAGATCGGCCTTGCCCTCGTCGGAGACCAGCCACTGCAGCACCGCCCGCAGGTCGTCGAGGCCGACCAGCTTCAGTCCGGCCTTCTCGGCGTAGTGGAAGACGAGACCGAGCGAGGACTCCTGGGTCTCGTTGAGATCGAGGACCTTGGAGAGGAGCGTCGGACCGAAGGCGTCGACCGTAACCCGGACCGGGATGCCGGTGCCCTCGCCGCCGAGCGCGAAGAACTCGACCGGGAACCCGCGCGCCTGCCACGCCTGCCCGACGGATGCCGCCCGTGCGGTCAGCTTCTCGCTGGACTCGCCCGGCACGGACAGACCGGAGAGGTCGCCTTTGATATCGGCTGCGAACACCGGGACCCCGGCTGCGGAGAGCTGCTCGGCGAGCAGCTGCAGGGTCTTCGTCTTGCCCGTGCCGGTCGCCCCGGCGACCAGCCCATGCCGGTTCAGCATCCCCAAAGGAATGCGAATCGGCGTCTCCAACAACGTCTCAGCGTCCGCCATCAGGCCCCCGAGCTCGAGGGCGGAACCCTCGAATTGGTAGCCGGGCCCGACCGCTTCTGAGAGAGCAGCAGCATCCGTCATGACCAGGACTCTATGTTGGGATTTGGTCGGGGGGCGATACAGTCACGAGGGTGATCTTCAAGCGTGTCGGCGATTCTCGCCCCTACCCTGACCATGGTCTGACGACCAAGGGGTGGGCTGCGCTGCCTCCTCGGACGGTCCGCCTCGACGAGCTGGTGACCACGAAGGACACCCTCCAGCTGGTGGCTCTGCTCAACGAGGACTCGACGTTCTTCGGCGACCTCTTCGCCCACGTGGTGGAGTGGAACGGCGAGCTCTACCTCGAGGACGGGCTCCACCGGGCGCTCCGCGCGGCGCTCCAGCAGCGCAACGTGCTGCACGCCCGCGTGCACAGCCTCGGTTAGCGCGTTCCGAGCGGTTAGGCTCGGCGTCATGCTCGATTCGGCCCTCACGGGAGTTCGTACGTTCATCATCCTCGCCGTCCTCGCGGCCGCGGTCGCTCTGGCCGGCGCCTGGGGATGGAAGGCGATGACCGCACCCTTCCCGCAGAAGGTCGAAGTCGGGCCGTGCGTCGACACCCCGGTCAAGAAGGGCTCCGAGGTCTATCCGTCGCAGGTGGTCGTGACCGTGCTCAACGCGAGCACCCGGGCGGGTCTCGCCACCCGGGCGATGACAGACCTCGTCGATGAGGGCTTCGTCAAGGGTCGGACCGGCAACGCGCCCAGCGGCACGAAGCTGAAGACCGTCGAGGTGTGGACGCCCGACAAGAACGCTCCCTCGGCCGCGCTCGTCGCGAGCTGGCTCGGTGACGCGAAGATCGTGGAGACCAAGTCGGACATCCCGGGCATCGTGGTCGTGACCGGCGAGAACTTCCCCAAGGTCACCGGCGGCGACAAGACCGTCACCGCCAAGGCGGACGCCACGATCTGCAGCCCTCCGGTCGAATAAGTCGTACCGCAGCTCAGCGCAGCCAGCCCGCGAGCCGGCCCTTCCGGCTGACCATCTCGAGGCGCCGTTCCGCGAGCTCACGCTGGTGGCGGGGCACGACGACCAGGACGACGTCACGGGCACGGAGGACCGTGGTCTCCTCCGGAACCAGGGTCCGTCCGTCGCGGATCAGCAGCGACACCGACGACCCCGTGGGCAGCCGGAGCTCGCTGACCTCGACGCCGTGCAGGCGCGACTCGGGCGGGATCCGGAGCTGGATCAGGTCCGCCGCGATCTGCTCCAGCGGCGCCACGTCGAGGTCAAGCGAGCGCGGGTCGTTGGGGCGAGCGACCCCGAGCACGCGGGCGACCCACGGCAGCGTCGGGCCGGTCAGCAGCGTGTAGACGACGACCATCACGAAGACCAGGTCGAAGAGGTCCTCGGCGCCGTCGACACCCGCGGCCAGGGGGATGGTGGTGAGCACGACCGGCACCGCGCCACGCAACCCCGCCCAGGAGACGAACACGGTCTCCCGCCACGTCATCCGGGAGACCACCGTGCTGACCAGCACGGATGTGGGCCGGGCGATGAAGGTCAGGATCAGGCCGGCGGCGAGCGCGAGGCCGATCGTCTGGAGGTCGATACGTCCCGGGGACAACAGCAGACCGAGCATCACGAAGAGCCCGATCTGGGCCAGCCAGGCGACCCCCTCGGCGAAGGACCGGGTGGCGCCGCGGTGGGGCAGGTCGGAGTTGCCGAGCAGGAGTGCGGCCACGTAGATCGCCGCGAAGCCTGACCCGTGCAGCCACGCCGCTCCGCCGTAGGCCAGGAAGGCCAGCGTCATCACCGCCAGCGGATAGAGACCGGCGGAGGGCAGCGCGGCCCTCCGCATCAGCCACGCTCCACCGAACCCGACGAGCAGGCCGACCACGATGCCCAGCAGCAGCTCGCCGACCACGATCCCGGCCACCACGACCGGATGGTGCTCAGCGATCGCCCCACTGGCGATCAGCGTCACGATCACCACGGTCGGGGCGTCGTTGAGCCCCGACTCCGCCTCGAGGACACCGGTCAGCCTCTTGGGCAGGGGCACCACCCGCAGCACCGAGAACACCGCCGCCGCGTCGGTCGGCGAGGTCACCGCCCCCAGCAGGAACGCCAGCTGCCAGGAGAGCCCGAGCAGGTAGTGCGCGCCCACCGCGACGATCCCGATCGAGATCACCACCCCGACCGTGGCCAGCATCAGCCCGAGCCCGAAGGCGGGACGTACGTCCTTCCACGACGTCGTCAGACCACCTTCGGCCAGGATCAGCGCCAACGCTCCGAAGCCGACGGCGTGCGCGAGCGCGGCATCGTCGAACCGGATCCCGAGCACCGACTCACCGAGCAGGACGCCCATCAGCAGGTAGATCAGCAGCGACGGGAGCCCCGCCTTCGTCGACATCCGCACCGCGAGGATCGCCAGGAGCGTGACCAGCGAGCCGATCAGCACGAACAGGTCGAACTGGTGGACGTCGAAACTCATGTGTGCCGGGCCCCCCTCCGACCTATGGATCTGCATCCTAATGTTTGCTCCCATGGACCGTCTGACTGTCGCCCAACGCGCGAACGTGCCTCCTTTTCACGTGATGGACATGCTCGAGCGAGCGGCGCAGCGGCAGCGGACGTACGGCGATCTCATCTCGCTCACCTCGGGGCAGCCCTCCACAGGAGCGCCGCAGGCGGTCAGCGCCGAGGCGGTGCGGCTGCTGCAGAGCGGTGACCCGCTGGGCTATACGCCGGCGACGGGGATCCTCGAGCTGCGCCAGGCGATCGCGGGGCACCATCGGGCATGGCACGGGATCGACGTCTCCCCCGAGGACGTCATCGTGACCACGGGCGCGAGCGGCGGCTTCCTGGCGTCGTTCCTGGCTGCGTTCGACACCGGGGACCGGGTGGCCATGGCCCGGCCGTCCTATCCCTGCTACCGCAACGTGCTCGCGGCACTCGGGTGCGAGGTCGTGGAGATCCCGACAGGTGCGGCCGAGCGCTTCCAGCCGACCGTGGAGCAGGTGCGGGAGCTGCACGAGCGCGTCGGGCTGAAGGGGCTCGTGGTCGCCAGTCCGGCCAACCCGACCGGCACGATGCTGCTGCCCGAGGAGCTGGCCGCGCTGGCTCGCTACTGCGAGGAGGCCGGGATCCAGCTGATCTCGGACGAGATCTACCACGGGCTGACCTACGGCGGGGACGGCAGCCGGGGCCGCAGCGCCTGGGAGACCTCGCGCGACGCGGTCGTGTTCGGCTCGTTCTCGAAGTACTTCTCGATGACGGGCTGGCGCATCGGCTGGCTGCTCGCGCCCGCCCACCTGCGACGCGCGATCGACGTCCTGGTCGGCAACTTCACCATCTGCCCGCCGACCCTCGCCCAGCATGCCGCGGTGGCGGCGTTCACCCCGGACGCGTACGCCGAGCTCGACGGTCACGTGACCCGCTACGCGACCAACCGCGGGGTGCTCCTCGACGGCCTCCGTTCCCTCGGGGTCACCGAGATGGCCCCGGCCGACGGCGCCTTCTACGTCTACGCCGACGTCAGCCGCTGGACCGACGACACCATGGCCTGGTGCCACCAGATCCTCGACCGCACGGGCGTCGCGATGGCTCCCGGCGTCGACTTCGACCCGGTCGACGGACACCGCTTCGTACGTCTCTCCTTCGCCGGCTCCGCCGCCGAGATCGAGCAGGGCCTCGACCGGCTCTCCACCGTCCTGCGATAGGGCGTCGCGAGCGAATTTGAGAAAGTTCACGATTTTACGTTTAGAACCGCTCCAGCGGGGTAGGACCATCACAGAGACCTGTCCGAGGAGGGATATGTACGGCGACAGCGACGTGATCCGTCGTCGGGTGAGCAGTCTGCGAGAGCAGGCGGGCGACATCCGCGCGAGTGCCGACAAGCTGGTGGTGCAGGCCGAGGCGGTGCCTTGGCACGGCCGGGCTGCCGAGTCCCTCCGTGGGCGGATGAAGGAGCGTGCCACCGCGCTGCGGAGCTCGGCCGAGAAGCATGATCGGGCGGCCGACGCCCTGGCCAAGCACCTCAATCAGGTCGACCTGTTCAAGGAGCAGATCGCCGAGGCAGAGGCACGCGCCGAGGCGCTGCTCGCCGAGGACAAGCTCGACGGATTCGAGGCCCCTGAGCCGGGCCACAAGGACTGGCTGGAGGTCACCTTCCGATGACCACGATCGACCTGGGCCCCGCTCCGGCGGCGCCGACAGAGCCGTGGGCGGGTGTGCCCCGACGCGTCGGCCTGACGCTGCCCGAGCTGACCCATGCCTGCGAGACCATCGGGGCCCCGCTCCCGTTCGAGGTCGCGACGCACCGTGATGACGGGCTCGACGCCCGCTTGGGGCAGACCCGCTCGGCTGCCGAGGCCGAGGCCCTGGCCCGCGCCGTCGCCGGCTTCGGCGAGGGCAGCACCTCGCTGCAGCGCCGCGATCTCCTCGACGCCGACGGGACCCTCGACGCCGGGATCGCCGGCGCGCTGGGGCTGCTGGCGACCCCGGAGGTGGTCATCGACCTCGATGTCGTCGTCGACGGCCTCCGTGGCCGCGCCTGGCACCGGCAGAAGGGTGAGGCAGCCGCCTCGCTGGCCACCGTGGACGGGCTCGTCTTCGAGCTCTCCTGGTATCCCTCGGCGGCCTGGTCGACCGAGCTCGGCCGCACCGCGACGCTGCCGAGTGACACCGCCCTGCTGGCCTCGGCGGTGCCCGAGCAGCTGGAGGTCCCGTTCGCGACCGCGGACGCTGTCTTCGAGGCGCTGCGCACCGGGCGCGGTGACCTGGTGCCGGTGCTGACCGAGGGCGACGTGGTCGTCTCGACGGCCCTCGAGGCGCTGTCCAACGAGGCCCACGGCCGGCTGCGTGCCGTCGTCGCGACCACCGCCGATCCGGAGAACCCGCTGATCGGCACGGTCTCCTGGACGCTGGTCAACGACGGCTGGCGTTCGATGCGTACGGTGTCGCTCGATGGAGAGCTGACCCTGCTGATCACCAGTGTCGAGCCGTCCGAGCTCGCCGCAGACCTTGCCCCTGTTCTCGCGGAGGTGGCTCGATGAGTCCTTCGTCCAACGATCCGATCAACCGCCTGGGACCGCTCCCGGGTGGCGCCCCCGACTCGGTGCCGCCGCCCGCGGGCCCGGAGGACAAGTACGAGCAGATCCTCGGCCTGGCCGGCTCCATCGGCGATGCCGGCGCGCAGCTGCGCGAGTGGGCCGAGCTCGGGCATGCGATCCTGGCCGACGACGACGTCACCTCCTCCGCCGAGCTCTCCGCGAAGACCTGGGAGCCGGCCGAGGAGGAGATCCGGGCCGCGACCTCCGAGAAGGGTGGCGTCCTCGGACTCGGCCAGGCGCTCGAGGCCGATGCGCTCTCGGTGCGGGCGACCGTACAGACCTACCGCTGGATCGACGAGCTCCAGGCCGCTGCCCGCAGCAAGCTGGGCGCCATCGCGGCCAACGCGCTCGACTACCTCGCCCCCGAGGTCGAGCTCGGTGGGTCGCTGCTGTCCGCCGGCCTGATCGAGACCGATGCGCTCGACCGTGAGGGCGTCACCGCCTATCTCGGCGAGCTCGCCCAGGGTCATCCCGAGCTGATGGACCACATCGCCACCGGCGGCGGGCTGCTCGAGTCGCTCGAGCTGCGCTCGCTGCTCACCGCCGACTTCCCGCGCGGGGACGACGCCGGGGCGGCCACCGCAGGCGCGCTGCGCGCCGCCGGGATCGACGCGTTCTCGACCGACGCCGGGCACGCACTGCGCGACATCGGTGGCGCGCTGGCCTCCACCGAGGAGGACACCGCGGCCGGCGACGTCACCGCCGCCACCCCGGCCAGCATCGAGGAGCTGATCCGCACCCTCGAGGCCACCGAGACCGGTGTCGCGGTCCAGAAGACGGCGCCGGGCCGCTACATCGCCTATCTGCCGGGTCCGTACGCCGGCAGCCGGCGCCTGCGGCTCGTCTCCGGTGACCTCTCCGACTACATCGCCACCGCGTCGAGGACCATCGAGGCGGCGGTCGAGGCCGACTCCCACGTCATGCTCGTCGGCGCCGCGGCCGGCGGCACCGCGGCGGCCTCGATCGCGGCGGCGGCCGGGGGTGCGTACGTCGTGGACCAGGTGGTCACCGTGGGTGCTCCTGGCGCGGCAGCGCCGCGGGTTCCGGAGTCCACGCGAGTGCTGTCGCTGGAGGACCGCTCCGACCCGGTCGCGCTCCTCGGCGGTCTCATCAACGCGGGTGTCGGACACCGGTTCACGGTCGTCTACGACGGCACCACGGCGCAGGAGAGCCATTACATCGCCGGCGGGCGGGCTGCGGACAACGCCGCCCACGGCGAGCTCCGTGACGAGATCGGACGGATCCGCAGTCTGGGATACCTCGGCTGAGCTGTGGGCTTGCCTCGATGACGTGAATCGATACGGTGTAGGTCGCCCTCGGCACCATCCCCGACCGCACCTGTCCTCGGACACGGCCAGTCGATCGCGGAGGGCACTCTGACGCCTACCTGATCGGTCCTTGTGAAGTCCATCGTCGTCCATGCCGGCCTCCCCAAGACGGGCACGTCCGCGGTCCAGGCGTTCTTCCATGCCAACACGGAGAAGCTCGCGAAGGCCGGCATCTTCTACCCACAGCACACCATCGACAGGAACGGCATCAGCGCCGGCAACGCCGGCTCCCTCATGGAGCGCTCGGGCCACCTCTTCGTGGCCTCGTCCCACGAGATCGCCAGGACGCTCGAGCAGTTCGAGGACAGCGGATGCCACACCCTGCTGCTCTCCTCCGAGGCGTTCCTCCCCGAGCTGCCCGGGATCGCCGAGCTGCTGCCGCCGCAGGCCCGGTTCGTCCTGTACGTCCGCGATCCCCTCGCGTTCCTGGAGTCCGACTACAACCAGCGGGTCAAGCGGCTCGGGCACGTCGAGCCGTTCGTGGCGTCGCCTGAGGCGTACGGCGGCTGGCTGGGTCACCAGCACCTCTACAACGCGCTCGGCTCCGAGGCGGTGCGCTCCCGGCTCGTCCTCCGGCCCTACCTGCCCGAGCTCTTCGTCGGCGGCAACCTGCTCACCGACCTGCTCGACACCGCCGCCATCGACACCGCCGAGCTCGGCGACCTGTCCTTGAGGCAGGTCAACCTCTCCTACTCGCTGCACGCGCTCGAGATCAAGCGTGCGCTCAACGTCCTCCCGCTCGGGCCGCAGCTGCAGGAGCGGCTCGACGTGCACCTGCAGTCCTGCCCCCTCGGGCCGACGACCTACACCCTGGTGCCTCCCGCCGACCACGAGCGGCTCCGGAAGATCGCCGACGACGAGCTGCACGCTCTGGCACTGAGGTACGACATCGACTCCCTCGAGCCCATGCGGGAGCTGCTGCGGGAGAAGCCGCCGAAGCCCTTCCACCCGCAACAGCTCACCGACGACGAGGTCGACGCCGTCGTACGCCACATCGCCTCCGTCGGCAAGCGGCTCACCCGCCGGATCGCCCAGACGCTCGTCGAGCACCCCGAGATCGAGCTCGTCTACCCCTCCCTGCGCGACTCGTTCGCCGCCGCTGCCGCCGAGCTGGACGAGGCGCCGGCGGCGCGGCGGCGCTGGTGGTCGCGGTGGTTCTGAGCGGGCGCCCGGTGGTCGGAATACCCGGTTAACCGGGTATCCCTGCACTTCTCAGGCGTTGCGTTGCCAGAGAAGTGCAGGGAGAACCTGAGAAGTCAGGTCAGGTCGGCGACCACGATGGTGTGGTTGTCCGGCTCTCCGGCGGCGACGACAGCGGCGGCCACAGCGTCGGCGACCGCCTGCGGGCCGGCCTCGGCGGTGATCAGCGGAGTCAGGTCGTCCACGTAGGAGTGGACGCCGTCGGTGGTCAGCACCAGCCGGTCACCGGGCAGCAGCTCGAGCGACATCTCGTCGGCGACGACGCCGGGAACCAAGGCGCGGTTGAGCAGCGCCCGGTGCTCGTGGGAGCGAGCCTCGTCGGCGGTCAGCTGGCCGGCCTCGACCATGGCGGCGACGACCGTGTGGTCGTGGGTCACCTGGCGTACGTCTCCGTCCCGCACCAGGAAGACCCGGGCATCGCCGATGTGGGTGATCCGCGCGGTCGAGCCGTGCAGATCGACGGCGGTCAGGGTGGTGCCCGACTTCGGCACCTCCGCGAACACCTCCTGGATGGCCGACCGCAGCCCGCCGGCGGCGTACGCTGTCAGGGCCGCTCCGGCGAGGTCGTCGCGCTCACCAGTGCCGTCGGCGACGGCGAAAAGCTCGGGGGTGACCAGGACGGCGTCCTGCTGGCTCGACCGGCTTCCGGTCTCGCAGCTGACGCCGAACTCGACGTTGCGGGTCTCGGTTGAAGTAGTCATCTGACGTGCCTCGCTCCTCAATCGGTGGACGAGGACGGAGACCATTCTGCGACGTGTGGACGTGTCGGCCTCGACCTGGCGCCAGTACGTCTCGACCTCGACCGCCGCGAGCGCGGCGGGCATGTCGACGACCTCCCGGATCCGAGCCAGCGGCATCCCGACCAGACGCAGCGCGGCCACCAGACGTGCGCGTTCCACCTGGTCAGGCCCGTAGCGACGGTAGCCCGAGACCGCGTCGACCTCGGCAGGAAGCAGCAGACCGAGGTCGTCGTACAACCTCAGCGCCTTCGGCGTCAGCCCGGTCGCCCGGGCGAAGTCGCCGATGTTCACAAGCCCCTCCAGGCCGCTCATGCGACCGCTCCCGTGGCGCAAGCGCCAATATACGAGAGCGGTCGCCTGAGCCTTGTGGTCGCTCGCTGACGCTCGCTCATGCTCACCATCCTCCCCGGTGAAGGTCACCGGTGGAAGCAGATTGGTGCTTCCCCTTGGGGCAACCTCAAGCCCCGGTCTGCTCAGCCCACTTCTCGAGCAGCCGGGCGAGCGACCGCCGCTCGGCCGCGGTGAAGACGGCGAGCAGGCGGTGCTCGTTGGCGATGTGGTCGGTGAAGGCCGCGTCGATCAGCTCGCGCCCACGCTCGGTCAGTGCGACCCGGCGCCCGCGACCGTCCTCGTCCCGGCGGTCCCGGCTGACCCACCCCTGAGCCAGGCAGCGGTCGACGCGCTTGGTGACCGCCCCCGAGGAGACCATCGTCTGCTCGCCGAGCTCCTTCGGAGTCAGGGCGTACGGAGCGCCTTGCCGTCGCAGCGTCGCCAGGACGTCGAACTCGCCCTCGCCCAGTCCGTGCTGGGCATAGACGCTGACCAGCTCGTCGGTGAGAAGCAGTGCGAGGCGGTGCAGCCGGGCGATGACGGCCTGCGGGGTGACGTCGAGGTCGGGGCGCTCCCGCTCCCACTGCGCGATCACGGTCGAGACGTGGTCTGCCATGACAGTGGAATATATCTGACGAGGAAGACATTATTCCTTCCATGGAAAGTAGATTCGTGACGCTCGCGCTGACCGCGATCGCCCCGGTGGCATGGGGGTCGGGCTACTTCGTCACCGCGACGTTCCTGCCGCCGGACCGGCCGCTGTTCGGAGCCGTGGTCCGGGCCCTGCCCTTCGGCCTGCTGCTCCTGGCGCTCCGGCCGGGCCTGCTCCACGGCTCCTGGTGGTGGCGTACGGCAGCACTCGGGCTGCTCAACTTCGGGGCGTTCTTCACCCTCGTCTTCGTCGCCGCCTACCGGCTCCCCGGCGGCCTCGCCGCCACCCTGACCGCGGTCTCGCCGATCGTGGTGATGCTGCTGGCCTGGGCCTTCGCCGGGGAGCGGCCGCGGGCCGGATCGCTCGCGGCCGGCGTCGTCGGCGCCGTCGGCGTGGCCCTGCTGGTGCTCCGTGGCGGCGCGAGCCTCGACATGATCGGCGTCCTGGCCGCCTTCGCCTCGGTCGCCGTCTTCTCCACCGGCTTCATCCTCGTCAAGGTCTGGCAGCCGCCGGTCGGACTGCTCACCTTCACCGCCTGGCAGCTCGTCCTGGGTGGCGTCGCGCTCGCCCCGGTGGCCCTCCTCGTCGAAGGCCCGCCCCCGCCGATCGACCTGCCGGCGATCGGGGGCTACGCCTATATCGGCATCGCCGGCACGGTCGTCGCGTACGCGGTCTGGTTCCGCGGCGCGCGGCGCCTTCCCGCCGCCGCCGTGTCGCTGGTCGGCCTGCTCAACCCGGTCGCCGGGATCCTGATCGGACTCGCCTTCGCGGGCGAACACCTCACCCCGGTCAGCGGGCTCGGGATGGCGTTGGTGCTCGGCGGCGTACTCCTCGGACAGCCCGCCGTGCTCGACCGGATCAAGGCCCGACGCGGGCCAGAACCGGCCTCGTGTGCAGACGTTGGAGCAGCCGGATAGGTTCACCTCCATGAAACTGCGTGCGCGTGCGCTTGAGCTTCTCGTCTTCACCGTCGGTGCCGGCACCTTGGGGTCTGAGATGGCCGCGGCTCGGCTGCTCGCGCCGTGGTTCGGCGACTCGACCATCGTGTGGGCCAACACGATCGCCACGGTGCTGGTGGCGCTCGCGATCGGCTACTCCGTCGGCGGCCGGATCGCCGACCGGAACCCGCACCCCTCCGGCCTGGCCAAGATCGTGCTCGTGGCCGCCGCCCTGCTGGCCGCGGTGCCGTTCATCGCCGACCCGTTCCTCCCGCTCGCGGTCAAGGCGGTCGACCAGCTCAGCATCGCGACGTTCGCCGGCTCGCTGGTCGGGGTCGGCGTGCTGCTCGCGATCCCGCTCTTCCTGCTCGGCATCGTCAGCCCGTACGCCGTTCGGCTGACCGTCGAAGCAGTCGAGGACGCCGGCCACGCTGCCGGGCGCCTCTACGCGATCTCGACGGTCGGCTCCCTGGTCGGCACGTTCGCCGCCTCGCTGCTGCTCATTCCTGTCGTCGGGACGCGGCGTACGTTCCTGATCTTCGCTCTCCTGATGGCGATCTGCGCGATCCCGCACCTGGTCAAGCGCCGGCTGCCGGCCGCGGTCGTGCCTGCGGTGATCCTCGCCCTGATCGCCCTGCCGACCGGCTCGATCAAGACGCTGACCAGCAACGGCGGCGAGGTGATCTGGGAGAAGGAGACGGAATACCAGTACGCCCGCGTGGTCGAGTACGACGACGGCAGCCGCTACCTCGAGCTCAACGAGGGCCACGCCGTGCACTCCGTCTACAACAAGGGCGAGTGGCTCACCGGCGCCTACTGGGACGAGATGCTCTCGCTGTCGTACGCCGGCGCGGAGGCCCCGAAGTCGGTGGCGATCCTGGGCTCGGCCGCCGGGACGACCGCGCGCCAGTTCGGTCACTTCGCCCCCGAGACCCGGGTGGACGCCGTCGAGATCGACGAGGACATCACCGAGGTCGGCCAGAAGCTCTTCGACCTCGAGGACCAGCCGAACCTCCACCTCCACACCGCCGACGCCCGCCCGTGGCTGCAGAAGCAGACCCGGAAGTACGACGCGATCATGGTCGACGCCTACCACCAGCCCTACATCCCGTTCTACCTGACCACGAAGGAGTTCTTCGCGCTGGCGAAGTCCCACCTGAACCCGGGCGGGGTGCTCGTCGTGAACTCAGCCCACCCGGAGGGCTCGACAGCGCTGGAGAAGGTCCTCACCGCAACGCTGCGGACCTCGTTCGGCGAGGCCGTGTGGCGGTCGGACTCCGGCCCGACCAACACCCACCTGATCGCGACCGTCGATCCGGAAGCCGATCCGGCCGCCAACCTCACCGCCACCGCCGAGTCGCAGCCCGCCGACCTCGCCGACACCCTCACCGACTCCGCCGCCCGGCTCGAGCCGGGCATCCGGGGCGGGACGGTCTACACCGATGACGTCGCGCCGGTCGAGTGGCTCACCGACCTCAGCCTGCTCGAGGTCGCCTGACCCTCGCGGGCGCTTCACCTCACCGATCGGCGTCTTGCGCAGGCACCCGACGCAGACCTGGTTGGGCGCGACCTTGCTGAGCCTGCGTGGCGGCAGCACGTGCCACGTCCCCAGCCGCCGGCCGCACACGGTCATGACGTACCCGTTGCTCCTCTTGCCCGAGCGAAGGTGCCAGAAGCTCCCACGGTCGGTCCGGTAGACCAGCGGGTCCTTGGACAGGACCGGCGGCCTCTCGCTGGGCCCCATGCTGAGTCTGTCGTCTACGAACACGAATTCCCCCCAAGGAATGTCGATGGTTCTCGTCGTTGAGTGCCTCGAGACGCCGGTGTCACAGCTGGGCCATGCCGCCCAACGCCCCGAGACGCGTTCGACCATATGTCCACTCATTGCAACGGGTCAAGGCGGAAAGGGTGGGGCTATGCGGCTATTCGGGATCTGTACGCCTCAGTAACGTGTTCTCCCATGAGTAACCCCCGTCCGCGCGGCCTGCCGAAATACCTCCACGTGGCCGACTACCTGCGGGCCCAGATCGATGACGGCACCTACCAGCCCGGCGAGCGTCTACCGACCGAGCCCGAGCTGATGGACACCTTCCCCTACGACCGCGCCACGATCCGGCGAGGCCTGGCGGTGCTGCGCAACGAAGGCCTGATCACCAGCGAGCAGGGCCGCGGTGTGTTCGTACGCGACGCCACCAAGACCCGCTACGACCTGATGAGCATGCTGATCACCGACCGAAGCCACCCGGCGAAGCCGGACGCGGCCTACAACCAGCCTCCGCGCGGCCCGGACGACGGCCTCGCGGTCGAGCACAGCTACGAGGTGATCGCGGCCGGGGAGAAGCTGGGAGCGGCCTTCGAGATCGATCCCCGGAGCGAGCTGCTCAGCACCACCTTCACCTTCTACATCAGCGGCGACGACACCGCCGAATACCGCACCACGGCCTACATCCCCTATCCGCTGGTCATCGACACCCCGCTGGCCACCCCGTCCGACGAGTGGCCGCAGCCGCCGATCACGGACCTGCTGGCCACGGTCGGCGTGAAGGTCACCACGGTGGCGATGGACATCGAGTCGCGGATGCCGACGCCGCAGGAGACCTTCGACCTGCAGATCCCCGACGGCACCCCGGTCCTCTCCGACCGGCGCCGGTTCCTCGCCGACGACCGGGTCGTGTGTGTGACCGACTCCGTCGGCGTCGCCGACCGGATCGTCTACGGGCTCGACCTGAAGCTGCAGTGAGCCCGCCCGGCCTCAGGCCAGGTCGTGGACGAACTCGGAGAGCTGGGTGAGGTTGCGGCACTCCCGCATCTCGATGATCGAGCCGTAGCGCGTCGCCTCGGAGTCACCGGTGTCCCACTGCGTACGGACCTCGGGGTTGAGCCAGTGGGCGTGCCTGCTCGCCTCGGCCATCGCGCGCAGCGAGTCGACGGCGAGGTCGGAGTAGTTGGACCGGGCGTCGCCGAGGATCAGCAGCGACGACTTGGGGTTGAGCGCGTCGGCGTGCCGCTCCTGGAACAGGGAGAAGGCGCGGCCGTAGTTGGTGCGCCCCATCCGGGCCGCGTGCTCGGTCGCCTTCGTCAGCTCGGTCATCGTGTCGACCAGGTCGGCGCCGGGCTTGAAGTAGGACGTGACCTCGTGGATCTCGTCGACGAAGGTGAACGCCCGCACCTTCCCGAACTGCTCGCGCAGCGCGAAGACGAGCATCAGCGTGAAGGTCGCGAAGTTGGACACCGAGCCCGACACGTCGCACAGGATCACCAGCTCGGTGCGGTGCGGCCGCTTGGGCCGGAAGCGCAGGTCGACGGGGACCCCGCCGGTGGACATCGAGGACCGGAGCGTACGCCGCAGGTCCACCGCTCCTCGCCGGCGCGCGTGATGCTCCTGGGTGAGCCGCGTCGCCAGCCGGCGCGCCAGCGGGTAGATCTCGCGTCGGAGCGCTTCCAGGTCGGCCCGGCGCGCGTGCAGGAAGTCGAGCTTCTCGATGGTGGGGCGTACGGCGATCTTGGCGATCTGCTCGGGCCCCTTCTCCTCCGCGATCCGGCGGCGGGCGTCGGCCTCGACGAGCCCGCTGAACCGATCCACGCGCCGGGTCCCGACGCGCGCCGCCTCCTCCTCGGTCCAGCCGCCCTGCTGGAGTCCCTCGATGAGCCTCGAGGTGAGCTCGTCGGTGGAGAGGCGGCGCAGCGCGGTGTAGGACGACCACGAGCTCAGCCCGGGGCCGCGACCGGGCATCGCGCCGAAGCGCGCCACCGCCTCGGCGGCCAGCTGCCGGAGCATCTCGACGTCGTCGGCCTCGAGCGCCTCGCTCAGCCGCGAGGTGAACTCGGAGAGCGCCTCGGGCCCGTCCTTCGCCACCCCGGCGGCTTCGGCGTCCGCGTCCATCCCCGAGCCGACCATCCGCGGGAAGTAGAGCTCGAAGAGCCCGTCGAAGGTGGCCCGCTGGTTGGCACGCTTGACCAGGGTCGCGGCGTACGCCTCCTTGACCTGCTGACGGTCGTTCCAGCCGATCAGGCCGAGGGCGGTGACCGCGTCGAGGCCTTCGGAGAGCGACACCGGCAGCCCGGCTCCCCGAAGCGCTTCGAGGAACTCGATGTGCCGGTCGAGGAGAGTCACCTCTTCAACCGCAGCTCTCGGACCGCACGGTCGACGTCGGAGGAGTGCTTGAGGACGACGCCGAGGGTGTCGGAGACGGCCTTGTCCGAGAGGTCGGTGATCTCCAGCGCGATCAGGGTGCGCGCCCAGTCGACCGACTCCGCGATCGAGGGCGACTTCTTGAGCTCCAGCTCGCGCAGCCGGCCGACCACGGAGACGAGCTGACGCGCCACCTTGCCGTCGAGCCCGGGCACCTGGGAGAGCACGATCTCGCGCTCCCGGTCGGCGTCGGGGTAGTCGAGGTGGAGGTAGAGGCAGCGTCGCTTGAGCGCCTCGGAGAGCTCGCGCGTGGCGTTGGAGGTGAGCACGACCAGCGGACGGCGGGCCGAGGCCATCGTGCCGAGCTCGGGGATGGTCACCTGGAAGTCGGAGAGCACCTCGAGCAGCAGTCCCTCGACCTCGACGTCGGTCTTGTCGACCTCGTCGATGAGCAGCACCGTCGGCTCCTCACGGCGGATCGCGGTCAGCAGCGGCCGGGTCAGCAAGAACTCTTCGGAGAAGATGTCGTCGTGGGTCTCCTCCCACGCCTGGCCGTCGTTGGCGGCCTGGATGCGGAGCAGCTGCTTCTTGTAGTTCCACTCGTACAGCGCCCGGGCCTCGTCCAGGCCCTCGTAGCACTGCAGCCTGACCAGCTCGGCCCCGGTCGCGCGGGTGATCGCCTTGGCCAGCTCGGTCTTGCCCACACCGGCCGGTCCTTCGACGAGCACCGGCTTCTCCAGCGCCCCCGCGAGGTAGGTCGTCAGCGCGGTCGAGTCGTCCGCGAGGTAGCCGACGTCTCCCATACGGGTGACGGCCTCGGCGGGCGAGGAGAACCAGGAAGACGTACGCGAAGGCATGACGCGACACTAGCGACTCTGCTCCTGATCTGCTCCCGGTGTCCGGGTGGGACATTCGTCATAGTGCCCGATGCAGCCGTCACCGTCGGCCCCATCCGTCGTTGTGAAGGACGTGCACTCGGACACTCCGCGACATCTGACGCTGGTCGTCGTCGCCATGAAGGTATGCGCGCTGACCGCGCTGGCGGCCTTCTGTCTGGTTGCCATCACCACGCCGTCCGAGCCCCGGTCGCTGGCGAAGCGGGAGCAGCCCGAGCTCGCCGCGATGCTCGAGCAGCACCACTGCGTGGCTCCTCCGACGATCGCGCCCTGGCGCCGGCAGAGCGCCATCATCCGCTCCCCGCTCGGCGAGCTGAAGCACGTCCCGCTCGACGTCGGCCAGCGGATCGAGCAGGGCAAGGCCCGCGGCGAGCTGATCGCCTTCTGCGCCGACCCCGCCTCCTAGCGGAGGCGGAGCCGAGCGACGTACCTCAGCTGGCCTCGGCGAGCGTGCTCGCGAACAGCCCGAGCACGCGGTCCAGCGCGGCCCGGTCACCCTCGACCTTCAGCCCGGCCTCGGCGATCGCGGCGTCCACGGGGAAGCCCATGAACACGACACCGGTCCAGGCCGTCGAGTCGCCCGCGATGGTCACGTCGGCGTCCTCGAGCGTGCCCTCGGCGAGGTCGAACTGGTTGCCCTTCCACACGAGCCGGAACTGCTGCGGGTCGGCGTCCGGACGGCGGGCGTCGGTCAGCTCCCAGGCGACGCTGATCGGCTCGGGGGTCGTCGCGCTGCCGGCGGGCACCATGGTGCGCATCGCCACCATCACGCCGCTGGGCGTCATCCCGGCGGACATGATCGGGAAGCGGGTCGAGCCGTGGGCCCAGCGTCCGAGCGCCCCGAGGATCGTCTCGAGCTCGCGGCCCCACGGGGTGAGGGCGTAGGCCGTCGTCTTGGTGATGTAGCCGAGCTCGGTCTCGACCACGACGCCGGCGTGCTCGAGGAACTGCAGCCGATCCTTGAGCTCGTCGGTGCTGACCCCGATCACGGAGGACTCCAGATCACGTGCCGTACGCGGTCCGAACATCAGCTCGCGCACCACGATCAGGCTCCACCGGTCGCCGATCAGGTCCAGTGCGTGCGCGGCCGCACACGCGTCTCCCAGGTCCCCGTATGTCAGGTTCAGGGTCACGTCGATCCTCTCCGAGTCATTCGATCCCATCGAGCGTAGTGAGCCCGAACTACGGGTCGTCAGTGCCAGAGGTCCCGGCGTGCCGTCGAAATGCCGACCCCGATGACGGGGCGCTACCCGATCGCGGCGTACGCAGCAGCCACCCGCTCCACCGCTCGCCGGTCGCCTGCGACGGCCATCGAGCCGACCGGACTCCCGGCGAAGACGACGTCCGCCCAGGCCGACGAGTCGCCGGAGACGGTCGTCGCGGGCGCCTCGTCCGCACCTTCGGTCAGCTCGAAACGGTCCTGGTTCCAGTGCAGCCGGTAGCGGCGTACGCCCGCGGCGGGACGCCGCTCGTCGTGCAGCTCGATCGCGATCCGGACGGGGCCGTCGCCCCAGTCGGCCATCGTCGCGTAGGGGGCCATGGTGCGCATCGCCACGATCACCCCGTCGGGGGTCATGCTCCCCTCCGCCACCGGGAAGCCGGGCGAGCGCTGCGCCCAGTGACCGAGCGACCGCATCACGTCCTCCAGCCCCTGCCCCCACTCGGTGAGCCGGTAGACGCGGGTCCGTCCGAGGTCGTCGAGCTGGGCCTGCTCGACGACGCCGCTGTCCCGTAGCGCCTTCAGCCTGGAGGTGAGCACAGCGGGCGTGATCCCGACGACGGCCGAGGCCAGGTCCGCGAACCGGCGCGGACCGAGCACCAGCTCGCGGGCGATCACCATGCTCCACCGGTCACCGATGACATCCATGGCGTGCGCGGTCGCGCAGGCATCACCCAGGTCGGCGTACGTCTGCTTCTTCGGCATCGATCCTCCAAACTCTCTTCACAAGAGTATCAACTATGTTTAACGTAGTCATCATGACCACGATCTCACTGCCACCCGTCGTCGACCGGACGACCTATCTGCACGAGCGCGACGCGCTCCTCGACCGCGAGAAGGAGCACACCCGCGCGGGCGATGCCCTCGCCGCGGCACGCCGACGGCTCCCTATGACCGAGGTCGACGCGGCCGCACCGCTCGTCGGCAGCGCCGGGCATGTCAGCCTGCTGGATGCCTTCGAGGGGCGTGCGCAGCTCTTCGCGAGCTACCACATGTGGCACACCGGCCACGCCGCCGCCGACCAGTGCGAGGGGTGCACCTTCTTCAGCGGCGGCGTGAGCGAGCTCGGCTATCTGCACTCGCGAGGGGTGACGTACGCGGTCTTCTGCCAGGGGCCCTACCCGGAGAGCTCGCGCTACCGAGACTTCATGGGATGGGAGATGCCGTGGTACTCCGTGCCCGAGGAGTCGTGGGACGTCCTCGACGCCCGCGGGTTCTTCGGCGGCAAGGTCTGCTATCTGCGCGACGGCGATCGCGTCTTCGAGACCTACCGCACCACCGGACGTGGCGTGGAGCCGATGTCGGCGTCGTACGGGATCCTGGACATGACGGTCTACGGACGACAGGAGACCTGGGAGGACTCACCCGAGGGCTGGCCGCGGCGCACCGGGATCGACGGCAGCCAGTTCCGCAGCGAGGAGTCGCCGACGACCAACCATCGCGCCGGCGTGAGCGGTCGCCCGACGGCGCAGTGGTCGCGGCTCGCCGCCGGACGCGACGACGACCTCGGATCCGACACCGCCCCCACCGCCGACCACTGCTGTCACTGAGGAGCCCCGGATGCGTACGACGATCGCCCTGCCCACCCGGGACCGATCACGGTCCCATGTCTTCCTGCGCGACGGCCTCGGCCTCGAGACCCCCGGCGAGCTCGCCGACGACGGGGTCCCCGAACCGCTTCGTGCGACGCTGTCGGACTCCTGCGAGGTGATGATGATCCCCACCGGCGGGTTCAAGTGGGTCACCGGCCAGCTCGCGGACGAGCCGATGGACGCGGCGAGCCTCCCGGAGGGCCCGAGGCAGTGCCTGGTCACCATCGAGCTCGGCTCGCGCGACGACGTCGACGCGCGCTATGCGGCCGCGACGGCTCTCGGCCGCGGCATGATCGAGCCGGAGTCGGCGCCGTGGGGTGAATACCGTGCGGTCGTCGCGGACCCCGACGGACACCTGTGGCAGCTGACGTCCCGCTGAGGTCCGGTCGTGCCGCCCCTAGAATCTCCCCATGGCCGGAGACGACACACGGATGCTGCTGCTGGGAGCGGTGGCGCTGTTCGAGCCCGTCAACGGCTACCAGATCCGGCGCGAGCTGATGTCGTGGCAGGTCGACCTGTGGGCCAACATCAACCCGGGCTCGATCTACCACGCGCTCAGCTCGCTGACCGAGAAGGGCCATCTGACCAGGCACGATCTGGTCGACAACGGGCGTACGGTCGCGGTCTACGAGATCAGCGCCAGTGGCCGGGCCGAGCTGGAGCGCCTGATCACCCGCTCGCTGCAGGTCGTCGACGTCTACAACGGCGTCTCCTTCTACGCCGCGTTCTCGCTGGCGCCTCTGCTGGAGCGCCCCGCCGTCATCCAGCAGCTGAGCGTCCGGCTGCAGGCCCTGGAGCGCACCGACAAGGAGCTCGACGCCGCGATCCGGGCCAACACCCACGTCGCGCCGCCCCACACCGGTGCCGCGCTGCGCCTCCAGCTCGACAAGCTCCGCTCCGAGCGGGCGTGGCTGGTGGAGCTCCTGGACGACGTACGCAGCGGCAAGCTCGCCTTCGCCGGCGAGGCTCCCGGCTGGACACCGGCCGAGGACGACCCGGGCTGGCAGATGGACGCCGACCGGAAGCGCTACCGGGAGATGCTGCGCGGCTGAGCCGACGCGGGTCTCGCTCGAATCGGTTTGACATCTCGGGATCAAAATTGAACACTCATGATATTCAAGTTTGAACACCCGGGTAAATCGGGTGATTCTCGTCGGTCGTCCGTGCTTGTCTGGGACTTGCACGCACAAGGGAGTGACACATGATTCACGCACGCGGCCTGAGGCACACCTTCGCCTCCGGCCATGGCAAGCAGAAGAAAGAAGTCGTCGCGGTCGACGGAGTCGACCTCGACGTCGAAGAGGGCGAGGTGGTCGGCTTCCTGGGCCCGAACGGCGCCGGCAAGACGACCACCCTGCGCATCCTCACCACCCTCCTCAAGCCCACGGCAGGCACCGCCACGGTGGCGGGCTTCGACGTGGCCAAGCAGTCCGTCGACGTCCGGCGGAGCATCGGCTACTGCTCCCAGGTCGGATCGACCTTCTCGGGTGCGTACGCCGGTGACGAGGTCGTCGACCACGGGATGCTCTACGGGATGTCCAAGAAGGACGCGGTCGCCCACGGCCAGGCGCTCTTCGAGAGGCTTCAGCTCGAAGGGCTGTGGCGCCGCAAGCCCCGCAACATGTCCGGCGGGCAGAAGCGCCGCCTCGACATCGCGATGGCGCTGATCCACGCCCCCAAGCTGGTCTTCCTCGACGAGCCGACCACCGGCCTCGACCCGCAGGCGCGGGCCAACCTGTGGGACCACATCGCCTCGCTGCGTACGGACCATGGGGCCACGGTCTTCCTGACCACCCACTACCTCGACGAGGCCGACACCCTCGCCGACCGGGTCATGGTCATCGACCAGGGCCGCATCGTCGCCAACGACACCCCGGAGAACCTCAAGGCCGCCGTCTCCGGCGACCTCGTCTCCCTGGAGGTCGCCACCGACGAGCAGGTGGCGATCGCCCGTGACAAGCTCAGCTCGATCTCGGAGACCATCGAGGTCGACGAGCGACTGGTCAGCGGCCGGGTGCCGCGGGCCGGGAAGGCCGTCCCCGGCCTGCTGCGCGACCTGGAGTCCAACGGCGTCTCGCTCGAGTCGATCGAGGTCGCCCGTCCCACGCTGGACGACGTCTTCCTCACGCTGACCGGACGATCGCTGCGCGACGCCGACGCAGGCGCACCCGAGGGCGACGAAGAGAACCAGGAGGCCAAGTGATGACCGAGTTCCAGCAGCCCGTCCTCAAGTCCGGCTTCTTCCGGGAGTCGATGGTCGTCTTCAACCGCCAGCTGCGGATGAACCTCCGCAACCCGGCCTGGGTGCTGATCGGCGTGATGCAGCCGATCCTCTACCTGGTGCTCTTCGGCCCGCTGCTCGAGCCTCTGATCGAGGAGCTCGGCGGCAACGCCTACAACTGGTTCGTCCCCGGCATGCTCGTCCAGCTCGGCATCTTCGGTGCCATGTTCGCCGGCTTCTCGCTGATCGGCGAGTGGCGCGAGGGCGTCATCGAGGCGGAGCGGGTCACCCCGGCCTCGCGCGGCGCGCTGCTGTTCGGCCGCCTCTACCGTGACCTGCTGCAGATCCTGGTGCAGGCGATCATCCTGGTCGCTCTCGGCCTGGTGATGGGCATGGACTTCAGGCCGGTGGGGATCCTCGTCGGGATCGCGATCACCGTCATGATCGGTGGCGCCGGAGCCGCCGCCTCCAACGCGTTCGCGCTGCTCGTCAAGAGCGAGGACGTGATGGCGCCGGTGACCAACATGCTGCTGATGCCGATCCTGCTGCTCTCGGGCATCTTCCTGCCGATGAGCTTCGGCGCCCGGTGGCTCGAGGCGCTGGCCGACGTCATCCCGACCAAGCACGTCGTCGACGCGGTGCGAGCCTCGTTCTTCGGTGACCTCGGGATGGCCGACATCGGCTGGGGCCTCGGCTGGACCGTCGCCCTGTTCGGTCTCGCGGTCTGGTGGGGCATCTCCACGTTCCGCAAGGAGAACGCCTGACTTCTCCGGCGTTTCCTGCACTTCTCGGGTGTTGCATTGCCTGAGAAGTGCAGGAACACCCGGTTAACCGGGTATTCCTGCACTTCGGCCGATCTAGCGGAAACACCAGCGTCCTCTCAGCGGTGACTCAGCGAGGGGTGGCAAGGTAGGAGTGTGAACAGCCCTGCCACCCCGAGCGACAGCACCGGCGACAAGCCGCACGTGCTGGTCGTCGACGACGACAAGGCCGTGCGTGAGTCGCTGCGCCGGTCGTTGGAGTTCAACGGCTACGTGGTCGCCCTGGCCGGCGACGGCGCCGAGGCGCTGGCCGGCATCGCCAACCACGACCCCGACGTGGTCGTGATGGACGTGATGATGCCCCGCCTCGACGGCATCGAGGCCACCAAGGCGCTCCGCGCCGCCGGCAACGACGTACCGATC
Source organism: Nocardioides sp. NPDC127514 (assembly GCF_040302125.1). Lineage (NCBI taxonomy): Bacteria > Bacillati > Actinomycetota > Actinomycetes > Propionibacteriales > Nocardioidaceae > Nocardioides > Nocardioides sp. NPDC127514. The sequence continues at coordinate 73,982 of NZ_JBEORF010000035.1, forward strand.
CTGGTCCTGACCGCCCGCGACGCCGTCGGCGACCGGGTCGACGGCCTGGACGCCGGGGCCGACGACTACCTCACCAAGCCGTTCGCGCTCGAGGAGCTGCTGGCCCGGCTGCGCGCGCTGCTGCGCCGGGCGGCCCCGGTCGGCGAGGACGACGAGGAGACCCTGCACTTCGCCGACCTGACCATGAACACCACCACCCGCGAGGTGACCCGGGGCGAGCGCGCGATCGAGCTCACCCGCACCGAGTTCACGCTCCTGGAGATGTTCCTGCGCCGGCCCCGCCGCGTACTCGATCGGTCCTTCATCCTCGAAGAGGTGTGGGGCTACGACTTCCCGACGACCGCCAACTCGCTCGAGGTCTACGTCGGCTATCTGCGGCGCAAGACCGAGGCCGAGGGTGAGGCCCGGCTGATCCACACCGTACGCGGCATCGGCTACGTCCTGAAGGAGCCGTGAGCAGCGCCGTGACCACGCCGGCAACCAGCTCGCGCTACCGCGGCTCTCTGGCGGGCCGGGTCACCATGCTGACGACCCTCGCGGTCGCCGGCTCGATCGCGCTGATCGCGATCGGGCTCTACTTCGTCGTACGCATCCAGCTGCAGGCCAACATGGACGAGTCGCTGCTCAAGCGGGCGCACGCCGCTGCATCGAATCCGCAGTACATCCACGATGCCCGGGATGGCAGCTATTTCCCGGTCTTCGCTCTGAACGCTGGCGACATCGCGCTCATGTCGGTCAGTCAGAACGGTGACTACTGGAATCCTCAGAAGCGAGCCGATGATGACTTCCCGATTCCTGGCGCACCGGAGGCGTTAGTGGCCCAGGGAAAGACGTCTTACGCCGTGCGCACGATCACCACCGACAAAGGCGAGGTGTTCCGCGCAGCCACGGTGCCGGTCTCGGGCACGGACGAGGCGCTGATGCTGGCGCAGTCGCTGGAGCCACAGCAGGCGATGTACAAGCGACTCGGGCTCGTGGTGCTCTTCTTCGGCGCGGCCGGCGTCGTCGCCGCGGCGTTCGCCGGTTGGGTGGTGGCGGCAGGCGGTCTGCGGCCGGTGAGGCGGCTGACCGCCTCGGTCGACCGGATCGCGACGACCGAGGACCTCACCCCGCTCCCAGTCGAGGGCGACGACGAGATCGCCCGGCTGGCCACGTCGTTCAACCGGATGCTGTCCGCTGTCTCCGCCTCCCGGGATCGGCAGCGGCAGCTGGTGGCGGACGCCTCGCACGAGCTGCGTACGCCGCTGACCTCGCTCCGCACCAACGTCGAGCTCCTCACCCAGGCCGACGCCTCGATCTCCGGCGAGCAGCGGGCCGAGCTGCTCGGCGACATCCGCGCCCAGATCGAGGAGCTCACCAACCTGATCGGCGACCTCGTCGAGCTGGCCCGCGATGCGCCGGCCGAGCCGACGCTGGAGACCGTGGACCTCTCCGAGGTGGCGGACCGGGCGCTCTCCCGGGTGCGTCTGCGCGCGCCGTCGGTGACCTTCACCGAGGAGATGACGCCGTGGTGGGTCATGGGCGACGCCAGCTCGTTGGAGCGCGCGGTCACCAACCTGCTCGACAATGCCGCCAAGTGGTCGCCGGAGTCGGGCACGGTCCACATCTCGCTCCGCGACGGCGTGCTCAACGTCGACGACGAGGGGCCGGGCATCGCCGAGGACGACATCCCGTACGTCTTCGACCGGTTCTACCGCTCCACCGAGGCCCGCTCGATGCCTGGGTCGGGGCTCGGCCTCGCCATCGTCCGGCAGGTCGCCGAGCGTACCGGCGGGTCGGTCTCCGCGGCCCGCTCGCCGCACGGTGGCGCACGGATGACCATGTGCCTGCCCGGCTCGACCTCTCCCCGGCCGACCGAACCGCCCACGGCGGTGCTGAACAATTGAGGGTTGAAGCATTGAGATACGCCGTCCTGGCGCCCAGTCTGGTGGCGCTGCTCTCCGTCGCCGCCTGCGGAGCCGAGGAGCCCGCCGATCCGTCGGCCTCCGCCTCCGCATCGTCTCCGGAGCACGCCTCCAAGGAGACGTTCAACCCGTGCGACGGGCTTGACATCTCCCCCGTGGAGAAGGCTCTCGGCGCCCAGCTCCGCGTCGAGAAGGGCACCTCGAAAGCACCCCGCTGCGCGTTGCTTCCCGAGGAGTCGGGCGGGACTGCGTACGAGCTGAACTACCTGCCCTTCAAGGGCACCCTCGCAGAGGCGTGGAAGACCATGGACGTGAAGTCCGGGGACGTCAGCGAGCCCGCGATCGAGGGCGCTGAGGACGCTCGGCTGGTCAAGCAGCAGGGCGTCAGCTCGTACGCCGTCACCGGATTCGTCCAGAACGGCACCCTGATCCAGAGCTTCAACTCTGTCGACCTGGAGCCCTACGACGGCGACGCCATGGACCGCGCCGCCCAGGCCCTCCTCGAGCAACTCAGCGCGAACGCCCCATAACCGAGACGTCACCCGCGTCGATCGACACGTCACGCTCGTGCCGACTCGGCCGCCGTACGCGCCGTCTCCGCTAGTGCTTCTTCGTCTCGCGCCAGGAGCGTTCGAAGGGGAGGCGCCAGGCATGCGGGGCGATCAGCTGGTGGATCGAGTTGGGACCCCAGGAGCCGGGGGCGTAGAGGCGCACGGGCGGAGGGTTGTCGAGGAGCGGCTGGGAGATCTCCCAGAGCGTCTCGATGCCCTCGGCGGTGGTGAAGAGCGTGTGGTCGCCACGCATGGCGTCGTGGATGAGGCGTTCGTACGCCTCGAGGACGCCGGTCGAGGAGCTCGTCTCCTGGGTGGCGAACTGCATGGAGAGCTTCTCCAGCTTCATGCCGGGCCCGGGGCGCTTGCCGTAGAACGACAGCGACATCTTCGACTGGTCGGCGAGGTCGAACGTCAGGTGGTCGGGACCCTGGGTGCCGGCGCCGGAGTTGGCCGGGAACATCGTCAGCGGCGGCTCCTTGAACGCGATCGAGATGATCCGCGCGCCCTCGGCCAGCTTCTTGCCGGTGCGCAGGAAGAACGGCACGCCCGCCCAGCGCCAGTTGTCGATGATCACCTTCATCGCGATGAAGGTCTCGGTGTCGGAGTCGTCGGCGACCTCGTTCTTGCCGCGGTAGCCGGAGTATTGACCACGGACCACGTTGCGCGGGTCCAACGGCCGGATCGAGCGGAAGACCTTGTTCTTCTCCTCGCCGATCGGGTCGGGGGCGAGCGAGGTCGGCGGCTCCATCGCCATGAAAGCCAGCACCTGCATCAGGTGGGTCACGACCATGTCGCGGTAGGCGCCGGTGCTCTCGTAGAACGCGGTGCGTCCCTCCAGGCCCAGCGTCTCGGGGATGTCGATCTGGACGTGATCGATGAAGTTGCGGTTCCAGATCGGCTCGAAGAGTCCGTTGGCGAAGCGGAAGGCCAGGATGTTCTGCGCGGCCTCCTTGCCGAGGAAGTGGTCGATCCGGAAGATCTGCTCCTCGCTGAAGACCTCGTGGATCTTCGCGTTGAGCTCCTTGGCCGACTCGAGGTCGGTGCCGAAGGGCTTCTCCATGATGATCCGGGCGCGCTCGACGAGGTCGGCCTCCTCGAGCTGACGGATCACGTCCTGAGCGGCCTTGGGCGGGACGCTGAGGTAGTGGAGGCGGCGCACGTCGCTGCCGAGCCCCTGGAGCTTCTTCTCGGCCAGCTTCACCGCGTCGGCGAGCGCGTGCGGGCCCTCCTTGGTCGAGACGTAGGAGAGCATCCCCCCGAACGCCGCCCAGCGCTCGTCGGTGATGTCGCCCTTTCCGAACTCCTCGCACGCCTCGCGAGCGAACTCGATGAACTGCTCGTCGGACAGATCCTCCAGCGATGTGCCGACGATCTGAGCATCCGTCATCAGCCCGGCCTCGTTGAGTCTGAGCAGGCCAGGCAGGAGTTTGCGGCGCGCCAAATCACCGGTCGCACCGAAGAGCACGATCACATGTGGCAGGGCTTTGTCGTCGATGGTCGCCATGATGAGTCCACGGTAGTCCCCGTTTTATGAACGATCCAATAGACAACGGCCGCCGTCTCAACGTGTCGCCGTCTTTTCACCTGTTTGATCATCTGGCGAGGGAAGCGCGCACCCGATCGGCCTTCAGCCACGCCTCAGCGGCCTCCTCGGCGACGTCGGATCTGACCGTGATCCCGCCGCCCGTGCCGATCTGCCAGGTGCGGGTGTCATGGGTCGTCAGCGTGCGGATGATGACGCCCAGATCGGCCGGCCCGTCGCCGGAGATCCAGCCGAAAGCGCCGGCGTACGCCGCCCTCGGCCCGCCCAGGTCGCGCTCGGCCCGCTCGATGACCTCCATCGTGCGCAGCTTGGGCGCACCGGTCATCGATCCGGCGGGGAAGAGCCGGCGCAGCGCCTCGATCGTGGAGATCCCGTCGCTGAGGTGTCCCCTGACCGTCGTGACGAGCTGGTGCACGGTCTCGTACGACTCCACCTGCATCAGGCCGGGCACCTCCACCGTCCCCGGCTCGCAGACCATCGCCAGGTCGTTGCGGAGCAGGTCGGTGATCATCAGGTTCTCGCTGCGGAGCTTGGGATCGGTACGCAGCAGCTCCGCGTGGGCCGCGTCCTCCGCGGCGTTCGCGCCCCTCGGGGTCGTGCCCTTGATCGGCCTCGTCTCGATCACGCGGTCGGCGTCGATCAGGGCGTACCGCTCCGGGCTCGAGCTCAGCAGCCACGCCGCGTGGTCGGCCACGTCGTGCTGGAGGAACCCGGCGTACGGCGCGGGGTTGATGCTCCTCAGCCGCAGGTAGGTCTCCACGGGGTCGGCCTCGGCGTGGACCGTGGTCCGGTAGGTCAGGTTCGCCTCGTAGGTGTCGCCGGCCCGAAGGGCCTCCTGGACCTGGATCCCGTTCGGCGCCACACCTGATGCCGGGTCGCCCGCAGCAGCAGGTCATGGAGACTGCGCTGGGCGACGTGCCCCGGAGGCCCGGGGTCGTTCAGATCGCTC
>NZ_JBEORF010000036.1:0-76670 GCF_040302125.1 Nocardioides sp. NPDC127514
GGACGCCCGGTCATCGAGGTCACCGGACCCGACCTGGCCGCCTTCTGCGACGCCCGGCTGCCCGTGCAGCACGACGCCTACCGCGCCAAGCTCCGCGCCAACCTCAACGAGGTCGCCCAGAAGCTGGCATGAGGTGGCGGGAAAACGTAAGAGCCCCGCTGGCGTCTCGGGTCACCAGCGGGGCAAGAACAATGTTGCCGCATCACCTAAGGGGTTGTCACCCCCTTTCGGCAAAATCTGCAGAATTTTGCATTGCAGGATCCTGGTGGGCCCGAAACGACTCCAGGTGGCACCCGTCAGATGACCGTCCCGACGTCCTTGGCGACGATGTTGTCCATCGCGCGCTCGGCGACGGCGGCGATGGTCATCGACGGGTTGCACGCTCCTGTGGTGCCGGGGATGAGCGCTCCATCGAGGACGTAGAGGCCGTCCTGGCCCTGTACCCGGCCGTCGAGATCGCACACGGTGCCCATGTTGGCGCCGCCGAGGGGGTGCCAGGTGCTGTTGACGATGGTGTTGGTGTCGATCAGGGCACCGAAGCCGCCGCTGATCTTCGAGACCCGCTCGTGGATGGCGCGATAGCTTGCCGAGTCGCCGCCGTAGGGGAAGCGGAGGCTCACCGAGTCGGTCAGCGAGCTGTAGCGGAAGCTGCCGCGATCGGCGCTGACGCCGAAGCCGACCAGCATCGTGGCGCCCAGGTCGAGGCCGAGGGGGAGTGGCGGCACCGATGCCTGGATGACGGTGTTGGCCGTGGTCGGGTCGGACCAGTCCTGGCTCTGGTAGACGACGGGCCCACCCTGCGTACCGGTGAGGTTCTCGTCGAAGGGGCGCCACATGTAGATCCGGTCGCCGTTGGTGCCCCAGTCCTGGCCGAGCTTGTCGGGAAGGTCCGGGATGGTGTCGGTCGCCGCTGCGCGGACCAGGAGCTTGCTGGTGTTGAGCGAGCCGGCCGCCATCACCAGTGCGCGGGTGGTCAGGATCTTCTGCTCCACGACGTCGCCGGCGTCGTTGGTGCGGTCGACATGGACCTCCCAGCGGCCGTCGGCGGCACGGGCCACGCTCGTCACGTTGTGGCGAGTGGCGACGTGCACCAGGCCGGTGGCCTCGGCCTGCTCGATGTAGGTGACGTCGACGGAGTGCTTGCCGCCGTTGTTGACACCGAGCGCGCAGTCGCCGTTGGTATAGGAGGGAGCCATCTCGCCGCGCAGCTCCGCGAGGGCGTAGGACCAGTCGATCGGCATCGGGATCTTCTGCAGGTCATAGCCGGCGGCCTCGACCCGCTCGCCGAACGTACGTGAGACCCGGTAGTTGTCCGAGGCGATCAGCTCGTCGGGCGCGGTTGCGGCGCCGAGCATCTTGGCCACGCGTGGGTAGTGCACTCGGTCCATGAGCTCGTAGTCGAGCTCGTTCGGGAACCAGGTGTTGAAGACCTCTGCGGACGGCTGAAGCGTCATGCCCTGGTAGACCAGCGAGCCACCGCCGACACCGGCCGCGCACATGGCCAGCATGTTCTGGCCGAGGACGGGCTCGAGCAGACCGACGTACGGCCCGAAGTTCAGGGGAGTGCCGAGCAGCTTCTGCAGCGGCTTGAGTGCCTCGGGCGCAGTGGTGTGGAACAGCACCCGCTTGTCGAGCGAGCGCACCGTCGGGAAGGTCTGCGCGTCCGGCCCGGTCGGCCAGCGACGGCCACGCTCGAGCACCGTGACCGGTACGCCGGCCTCGGCCAACCGCAGCGCGGCCACGCCACCACCGAACCCGGACCCGATGACGACCGCGCGGTGCTCCTCCCGCACCAGTCGTACGCGGCGGGGCGAGGTGGCTGCGGCCGGACCGCCGAGCAGGCCGGACGCCGCTGCGCCGGCGGCGCCGGCAGCACCGGCCAGGAACGTACGTCGTGAGGCTGAGGACATGGTCAAGGGGACTCCCTCGGCTCGTGAATCGTCGGCTACTGCCGCGTAAGAGTTGACGAACGGGCGAGGTGTGTCAAGGTTCACAGCCCTGTTCTGGACAACAGTGTCCGGAACGCGACACGTCCCGGAGAGCCCGGTACAGCAACGCAGAAGGCGCAACCACAGCCATGTAGGCTGACCGCACTTCCAACAGCTAAGGACGATCTGAACCCCGATGGACGGACCGCAACCCGGCCAATATCCATGCCCGCTGAGTGATTCGCGGCCGCACCCGTCGAGGTTGGCGTGATGACCGAGGTTCTGTTCATCTTCCTGGCGCTGCTGCTGGTCGCCGCCTGTGGTGTCTTCGTGGCCGCCGAGTTCTCCCTGGTCACGGTCGACCACGCCCAGGTGGAGATGGCTGCCGAGCAGGGCGACAAGGGCGCCCAGGGCGTGCTCCGCGCGATGAAGGAGCTCTCCAGCAACCTTTCCGGCGCCCAGGTCGGCATCACGGTGACCAACCTCGGCATCGGCTGGATGTCGGAGCCGGCGATCGCCGAGCTGATCGACGCGCCGCTGCTCGCCACCGGCCTGCCCGAGGGCGCGGTGGCCGGGATCGCGGTGGCGATCGCGCTGATCCTCTCCACGATCGTGACGATGCTCTTCGGTGAGCTGGTTCCCAAGAACCTCGCGCTCGCCCTTCCCCTGGAGACGGCGCGCGTCACCCAGGGACCGATGCGGGCCTTCACCCGGCTGATGCGCGGCCCGATCAAGGTGCTCAACGGCACCGCCAACGCCATCGTGCGCCGCCTGGGCATGGAGCCGCAGGAGGAGCTGCGCTCGGCGCGAAGCTCCGCCGAGCTCTCCTCGCTGATCCAGCGCAGCGCCCATGAGGGCACCCTCGACGCCGACACCGCCGAGCTGATGGAGCGCTCGGTCGAGTTCGGCACCCGCACGGCGGGGGAGATCATGACCCCGCGCGTACGCGTCCACAGCCTCGACCACAACGACCGCGCCGAGGCGCTGATCGAGCTCACCCGGCGTACGGGCAACTCCCGCTTCCCGGTGCTCGACGACAACGAGGCCGTGGTCGGCACGGTGCACGTCAAGGCGGCCGTGGCGCTGCCGGTGCACGAGCGGCCCACGGCGAAGGTCAAGCACCTGATGGTGCCGCCGGTGGTCGTGCCCGACTCGCTGCGCCTGGACCCGCTGATGGCGCTGCTGCGCGCCGAGGGGTTCCAGCTGGCCGTGGTGCTCGACGAGTACGGCGACCAGGCCGGCATCGTCACCCTCGAGGACGTGATCGAGGAGATCGTCGGCGATATCGCAGACGAGCACGACCCGCTCAGCGCCCGCGCCCGGCTGCGCCGGGACGGCGGCTGGTCGCTGTCGGGGCTGCTGCGTCCCGACGAGGTCGAGGACATCACCGGTGTCGCCCTGCCCGAGAGCGAGGACTACGACACCGTCGCCGGTCTGATGCTGAGCCTGCTGGGCCGCATCCCCGAGCCGGGCGCCAGCGCCGAGCTGACGGTGCCCGGCAACCCGCCGCCCGACTCCGACGATGACGACGTCTACGCGAGGTACGTGAAGCTCACCGTGGAGGTCATGGACGGGCGCAGGATCGACCGGATCTCGATGCAGGTGATCGGCTGATGAGCACCACCATGGGACTCGTGCTCGGCCTGGTGCTGCTGCTCGCCAACGCCTTCTTCGTCGGCTCGGAGTTCGCCCTGGTCTCGGCCCGGCGCAGCCAGATCGAGCCCGCCGCCCAGGCCGGCTCGCAGATGGCCAGGATCACCCTGCGTGCGATGGAGAACATCAGCCTGATGATGGCCGGTGCCCAGCTGGGCATCACGGTCTGCTCGGTGCTGCTGCTGGCGATCACCGAGCCGGCGCTGGCCCATCTGCTCGAGCCGGGATTCGACCTGATCGGGCTGCCCGAGGCGTTCCACCACCCGGTCGCCTTCGTGATCGCGATGCTCGTGGTCACCTATCTGCACGTGGTGGTCGGCGAGATGGTGCCGAAGAACATCGCCCTCGCCGGCCCCGACAAGGCCGCTCTCGTCCTGGGCCCCGCGATCTACGCCGTCGTCTACGTGCTGCGCCCGATCATCGTCGCCTTCAACTACGCCGCCAACGTCTGCGTCCGCGCGCTCGGCATCGAGCCCAAGGACGAGGTGAGCTCCGCGTTCACCCGCGCGGAGGTGGCCGCGATGGTCGAGGAGTCCCGCGGCGAAGGACTCCTGGAGGAGGACGAGTACGGCCGACTGGCCGGCGCGCTCGGCTTCACCGAGAAGACCGTCGCCAAGGTCACCATCCCGATCTCCGACTGGACGATCGTGCCGCGCGGTGCTTCAGGTGCCGACATCGAGTCGGTGTGCGCCTCCACCGGCTACAGCCGGTTCCCGGTCGCCGGCGAGAGCGGTGACCTGGTCGGCTACCTGCACATCAAGGACGTACTCGAGCCCGATGACGTACGCCGCCGGCAGCCCGTCCAGAACAAGTGGATCCGCCCGTTCGCGACGGTCACTCCCGACGACGCGCTCCACGAGACGCTCGAGACCCTGCAGCGCCGCGGCGCCCACATGGCCCGGGTCGTCCGTGAGGACGGCAGCACCATCGGCCTGGCGACGCTGGAGGATGTCATCGAGGAGCTGGTCGGCGAGATCCGCGACGCTGCCCACGCCGACGACTCAACGGCTACCGACTAGGGTTGGCTCGTGCCGCGTCTGGTGACAGAGGAGAGCCCGCAGATGCCCAACCGTCGATCCGGTGATCCCCGCCTGCAACATGGCCGGGACATGCGGCGACCGCGAGGCACGGCCGACCGCAACCAGCCCGTGCTCGGCAAGCTGCTCAGCATCCTGCGGCTCGTCTACGCGCCGGTGGTGCTGTGGGCGGTGATGATCGCCGAGGACGACACGATCGCACTGTCCGCGTTCGGTCTCGCGGTGGTCACCGATCTGCTCGACAGCTGGCTCAACCGCAAGCAGCTGGGCCGCCGCCGCTCGGGCGAGCTGCTCGACGTCGTGGCCAACACCGTCTTCGTCCTGGCCGCGACGCTCGCGCTCTGGCAGATCGACGTGATCCCGTGGCCGATCGCGCTGCTGGTGCCGCTGCGGTTCGTCGGCCTGCTGGCGATGATCCCGGCGCTGCGCAGCCGTGGGGTGCGTACGCTGCCCATCCATCTTCTCGGCAAGGTGGCCGCCTTCTGCATGCTGGCCTCCTTCCCGTTGCTCTACCTCAGCCACGACATCCCCGAGACCCTCGACCTCGGCCTGGAGCCGAGCCTGCCCATCCAGGTGGCGCAGGCCTTCGGCTGGGCCTTCGCGCTGTGGGGGATCCTGCTGCTGTGGTGGAGCCTGGTCCTCTACGCTCAGGAGGTGCGTCGCCTGATGGCCACCACGCCACCGCTGGAGAAGGGCGGGGCGACCCGTGCCTGACCAGATCCCCGGTTCCGAGGACCTGCGGGCCTACGTCACCAAGCCACTTCTCGACCGCATCACCGACCAGGCGATCGACTCCGACTACATGGCCGCCGCCGAGCGGCGCGAGCCCACGGGGGAGGAGCAGACGCGGCGTCGCCGTCCAGGCCTGTGGGCGATGGTGGTCGTCGGGCTCTTCGCGCTGCTGGCCACGACTGCCGCGGTGCAGACCTCGCGCAACGAGGACATCCGACAGACCAGCAGGCAGGTGCTGGTCGACCGCATCGAGCAGCGTCAGGACCGGATCGCTGATCTGCACCGTCAGATCTCCGCCCTCAGGGAGGACAACCAGCGAAGCGAAGCGGCGCTGAACTCGCTCGGGCTGCGGGCCGAGTCGGCGTCCTCGTCCGCCGCGTCGACCGCGGAGGAGACCGGGTTCGCTCCGGTGACCGGTTCGGGGATCAGGATCACCATCGACAACGCCGCCGACGGCAGCGAGGGCGGCACCGTCCGCGACTACGATCTCGCCGTGATCGTCAACGGACTGTGGCAGGCGGGCGCGACCGCCGTCGCCGTCGACGGCCAGCGGGTCACCCCGCGCAGCGGCGTGATCACCTCCGGCGCCACCCTCCGGATGAACGACGTCTCGCTCTCGCCGCCCTATGAGGTGTCGGCCATCGGCGACACGCGTACGCTGGCCGCACGCTTCGCCGAGACGGTCTCCGGCGCGATGATCCACACCACGACGCAGGACTACGGGATGCCCTACGACGTCGAGAACATCGACCGACTGACCCTTCCCGCGGCGCCGGCTGATCTGCTGGAGTTGACCCACCTCGGGGCCAAGTCCAAGGACAAGGGCACCCAGAAGCCCAACGACAACACCGACGAAGACTCTGAAGAGAACAGCGAAGGGGACCGCGAAGAATGATCGCCGTCATCGGCCTAGTGATCGGCATCGTGCTGGGACTGTTCTTCCAGCCCGAGGTACCTGTCGGCCTGGCGCCTTACCTGCCGATCGCCGTCGTCGCCGCACTGGACGCCGTCTTCGGTGCGCTGCGCGCGTTCATGGACGGCATCTTCGACGACAAGGTCTTCGTCGTCTCGTTCATCAGCAACGTCGTAATCGCCGCCGGCATCGTCTACCTCGGTGACCGTCTCGGCGTCGGCGGCCAGCTGTCCACCGGCGTCATCGTCGTCCTCGGCATCCGCATCTTCACCAACGTCGCAGCCATCCGGAGGCACATCTTCCATGCCTGACCGGAAGAGGAGGCCACCGGTGAAGCGGACCGCGGCCAAGCGGACCCCCGCGAAGAAGGCGCCGGCGAAGAAGCCCGCCACGCCTCCGGAGGAGACCGCCGTCGAGCCTGTGACCGACGACGGCGCCATCCCCGAAGCCTCGGACGAAGGTACGCCGCCTGCTGAGCAGGCGCGCGCGGAGTCTGTCGAGACGACCGACGCCGCCGAGGCCGAGGCCGAGGAGCCGACGGAGACGGACGCGCCCGACGAGGCGGCGTCCGATGAATCTTCGTCCGACGAGGCTGTCGATGAGCCTGAGGAGCCGGCGGTCGCGGAGCCGGTGGCCGACAAGGCGGATGACGTCGAGCCGGTCGAGCCCGTCGATTTCGTCGAGCCCGCTGAGGTCACTGAGCCCGCTGAGCCTGTCGAGTCGGCTGCGGCCGAGGAGCCGGCCGCCGAGGAGGCCGAGAAGAGCGACGAGCCCGCTGAGGTCACTGAGCCCGACGAGGTCGAGGACACGGCGGTCGACGAGCAGACCGAACAGGCCGATGAGCCCGATGAGGCCGAGGCGCCGCCGAAGACCCAGAAGACCGATGAGGCGGATGAGTCTGACGAGCCCGAGGAGGAGCCGGCGCCGCTGGTCGGCCGGGCGCGACTCTTCGACGCGCTCACCCACTTCCGGCGCGGCCAGGTGGCCGTGGCGGTTCTGCTCTGCGTACTCGGCTATGCCGCCGTGGTGCAGGTCCAGACGAACACCGAGGACTCGACGTACGCCGGTCTGCGCGAGCAGGAGCTGATCGACATCCTCTCCGGCCTGGCCGGCACGACGCAGAAGGCCCAGGAGCAGATCGAGGAGCTCGAGGCGACCCGCGACGAGCTCGAGGACCAGACCCTCCAGCAGCAGACCGCACTGCAGCGTGCCGAGGAGCAGGTCGACACGCTCCGGGTGATCGCCGGGACGGTGCCGGTCAGCGGTCCGGGCATCACGATCGAGATCGACCCCGGCGCCGACCCGCTGAGGCTGACCGCGCTTCTCGACCTGATCGAGGAGCTGCGCACGAGCGGTGCCGAGGCGATGGAGATCGAGGGGGCCGACGGCGAGGCTGTACGCCTGGTCGCATCGTCCTCGATCGAGGTCAGCCAGCCCGGCGCGGGTCTCAACGTGGGCGGCGAGCTGATCAGCCCGCCCTACCGCCTCCAGGTGATCGGCCCGCCCGACACGCTGGCCGGCGCGATCGACTTCTACCAGGGCCCGCAGGACCAGCTCGAGGAGCAGGGCGCGGAGGTCAAGGTGGAGTCGGAGGAGAAGATCGACATCGAGTCGATTCACACCGTGTCCCGCTGACCGTTTCGTCGGTGGGTCGCAGTAGGGTTTCGACAACAGCTCGCGGGACGATCTTCCGCAGCCAGACCAGTACGCCTGATGAGGAGATGGCCGTGTACCCCGAGGACCTGAAGTACACCAGCGAGCACGAGTGGCTGCGCAACCCTGGCGAGACCGAGGGCTCCGTACGGATCGGGATCACCAACTACGCCCAGGACGCCCTCGGCGACATCGTCTACGTGTCGATGCCGGCCGTCGGCGACACGATCAAGTCGGGCGAGAGCTGCGGCGAGCTCGAGTCGACCAAGTCGGTCAGCGACATCTACGCGCCGATCTCCGGCGAGGTCGTCGCGATCAACGGATCGCTCGACGCCACGCCCGAGCTGGTCAACGACGACCCCTACGGCGGGGGCTGGCTGTTCGAGGTCACTCCGTCCGATCCTGCCGAGCTGGAGAGCCTCCTCGACGCCGCGGCGTACGAGGCATCGCTCGACGCCTAAGGCCGTGCGCTAAGAATTGGCGCAGCCCAACCGAACACCTGGGCCGACCTGATAGGTTGCGGATACCATCCCTCAACGTTCACTTGAGGGTAGGTGCCCGGCCCTCGATGAACCTGGAGCTCAAAAATGTCCGTGTGCCCCGCTTGCGGCAGCCAGAACCCCGACGAAGCGCGGTTCTGCTCGCAGTGTGGCGTAAGCCTGACCGGGACCGACCAGACCTCGACGATTCAGCTCGGGGCTGACGCCGACACCTCTGACCGGGTGCTCAGCCCGGTCGAGGCGGCCACCGTCGAGGCCCTGCCGCGGGGCAACGGCATGCTCGTCGTGCAGCGTGGTCCCGGTGCCGGAAGCCGCTTCCTGCTCGACCAGGACACCGTGGTCGCGGGTCGTCACCCGGACAGCGACATCTTCCTCGACGACGTCACCGTCTCGCGTCGCCACGCGGAGTTCGCGCGCACCGGCGACACCTTCGAGGTCTCCGACGTCGGCAGCCTCAACGGCACCTACGTGAACCGCGACCGGATCGAGAAGGTCGTCCTCAAGGACGGCGACGAGGTCCAGGTCGGCAAGTTCCGGCTCGTCTTCTACGCCGGGCACGAAGGGGCGTAGCCGATGGCCGCCGCCGCGATGCCTGACCCTCAACGGCCGGCTAGCGACTCGGGGGAGCGGCTCAACATCGGGCAGGTCCTGGATCAGCTGCGTCCGGACTTTCCCACGGTGACGATCCCCAAGATCCGCTTTCTCGAGGACAAGGGACTGATCAAGCCGGAGCGTACGCCCGCGGGCTACCGCAAGTTCTCCCGCCGCGATGTCGAGCGGCTGCGCTATGTCCTGAGGATGCAGCGCGACCACTACCTGCCGCTCAAGGTCATCGGTGAGCACCTGGATGCGATCGACCGGGGCCTCGAGCCGCCGGCGATCGAGCCGACCGTGCCCACGGTCCCGACGGTGGCCCTGACGCCGAGCGGCGCGCCGGGCGCGGAGTCGTTCCGGCGTACGGACAACATGCGGATCTCGCGACGCGAGCTCCTCAAGGTGGCCGAGGTCGACGACGCGCTGCTGACCGAGCTGGAGAAGATGGCGCTGGTGGTGCCGCTGCGCAGCGGTCACTACGACACCGATGCCCTTGCGATCGCGCGCACAGCCAAGGAGCTGGCCGAGTTCGGCATCGAGCCCCGTCACCTGCGCGGTATGAAGGCCGCCGCCGACCGCGAGGTCGGTCTCATCGAGCAGATCGTGGCGCCGCTGCGGCGCCCCGGGAACGCCGGAGCGCAGGGCCGGGCCGAGGAGATCGGCAGCGAGATCGCCTCCCTGGCGGTCCGTCTGCACGCCACCTTGGTGAAGTCTGGACTGCGCGACCGCTGACTCGGTTGATGTCGGCGGTCAACCGGGCTGCTGTCGCGACCCGGAGACGGGTAGGGTGGATGACATGCGCGAGGTCGATGTGCTCGGAGTCCGAGTGGAGATGCCCTCCAACCAGCCGATCGTGCTGTTGCGCGAGGTGGCGGGTGAGCGATACCTGCCCATCTGGATCGGCGCGGTGGAGGCGACCGCGATCGCCTTCGCCCAGCAGGGCGTGGTCCCGCCGCGGCCGCTGACCCACGACCTGCTCAAGGACGTGCTGGAGGCGACCGGCAACGAGCTCACCGAGGTGCAGATCACCTCGGTCACCGACCGCGTCTTCTACGCCAACCTGGTCTTCGCCTCGGGCGTCGAGGTGAGCGCGCGGCCCTCGGACTCGATCGCGCTGGCGCTGCGTACGGGGACCAAGATCGTGGTCTCCGACGAGGTCCTCGACGAGGCGGGGCTCGCCGTCCCGGCCGAGCAGGAGGACGAGATCGAGAAGTTCCGCGAGTTCCTCGACGAGATCACGCCGGAGGACTTCGAGTCCCACTGAGGCGGGATCACTCGCTGAGTGCGAGCATCGCCTTCTCATCGATCGTGTCGGCCTCCGCCTGGTAGACGACGAGGCGCTGACCGCCGGTGCGGGCCAACTGCATCACCTCGTAGGTGAGCGTCATCCGGCCGACGTGCGGATGCTCGAACGTCTTGGTGCCACCGCTGCGCTCGCAGACGTCGTAGCGCTCCCACATCTCGGCGAACTCCGGCGACTTGAGCAGCAGCTCGCCGACGAGCGCGGCCAGGCGGGGCGAGTCGAGGTCGGTGCCACCGATGGCGCGCAGGTGGGCGACCGAGCTGGCCACCGTCTGGTACCAGGGGTCGAGCAGGCGTCGACCCACCGGGTCGAGGAAGTGGTAGCGGGTCAGGTTCCGATGCTCCCGCGGCCCCTCCCACAGTCCTGGGTAGAGCCGTCGCCCCGGCCGGTTGGCGGCGAGTGCATCGTTGTGCCTGCTGAACACGAAGGCCGGCAGCGGTCGTAGCCTCTCGATCATGGCGAGCACCGAGGGACGTACGGTCGTGTCGGTCGTCGCCTGAGGCTCGCTGAACCGTCCCGAGGCGACCTCTGCCAGCTCGTGCAGGCGCTGATGGGCATCGCCGGTGAGGCGCAGTGTGCGGGCCAGCGAGTCCAGCACGGCCGTCGACGGGTTGGTCTCCCGTCCGCGCTCCAGCCGGGTGTAGTAGTCCACCGAGACGCCGGCGAGCGCCGCGAGCTCCTCGCGCCGCAGCCCAGGCGTACGCCGCACGCCGGTCCCGGCGGGCAGGCCTGCCTCCTCCGGGGTCACCCGGGCCCGGCGGGCACGCAGGTAGCGCCCCAGCTCGGTCGCAGCCATGTCGCTCATCCCTACCAGTGTGCCGCAGGTCCGGCTCGCGTGAGGGGCCGTGTCACACCCACCCCTGGTGACACCCCGGCATCGCGCGGTCTGCCTCTGCGCGCGCGACGCGACCAGACTTTCGGGGACAACGACTCGGAGGAGGAGCACGATGACCGCAGTAGCCCATGAGGTGCCGAGCAGAGGTCCGGCAGCCGCGCCCGCGGGAAGCGTTCGAGCGCTGCTCGCCGCACTCCTGGGCTTCACGGTGATCACCGTCGACGTCTCCGCGGTCAACATCGCGCTGCCCTACCTGCACCGGGACCTGGGTGGCGGGATGGCCGGGCTGCAGTGGGTCGTGGACGCCTACACGCTGATGTTCGCTGCCCTGATGCTCTCGGCGGGCGCGGTGACCGACCGGGTCGGACCGGTCCGGGCCTATGCGCTGGGGGTGGTGCTGTTCACCGTCGCCTCCGTGGCCTGCGCGGCCGCTCCGGTGATGCCGGCGCTCATCGCGGCCCGGGTGCTGCAGGGTGCTGCCGCCGCGCTGGTCATGCCGGCGTCGCTGGCGCTGGTCCGGGTGGCGTACGACGACGCGCGGGCCCGAGGGCAGGCTATCGCCGTGTGGACGATCGGCGGATCGGCGGCGATGGCGCTGGGGCCGGTGGCCGGAGGCCTGCTGAGCGAGTACGCCGGCTGGCGCTGGGTGTTCCTGGTCAACGTTCCGGTCGGGATCCTCATCGTCGCCCTGCTGGCCGGTCTGCGGATCCGGGCGGTGCGGCGCCGAGCACCGCTCGACCTCCCTGGCCAGGCGCTCGCCGTGCTCGCGCTGTCGGCGCTGACGTACGCCGTCATCGAGGCCGGTCACACCGGCTGGCACGCGCCCACCCTGCTCGCGGCAGCGGTAGCCGTCTCGGCGGCCGTCGCCTTCGTCGTGGTGGAGCGTCGCTCGGCCGCGCCGGTGCTCCCGCTCGGGCTGGTGGCTCAGGGGAGGGTCGCGGTCGCGCTGGTCTCCGGGTTCGGCATCAACTTCGGGTTCTACGGCGGCATCTTCCTGCTCGGCCTCTACTACCAGCAGGTGCGGGGCTGGAGCGGTGCTGAGGCCGGGCTGATGTTCGTCATTCCGGCGGCCATGACCACCTGCGCGAACGTCGTGGCGCCGCGCCTGGCGTACGTCGTGGGCCGGCGCCCGCTGATCGTCGGCGGCCAGCTGATCCTCGCGGTCGGAATGCTCGCCCTGCTCCTGCTGACGACGACGACGCCGGTCTGGCTGGTCCTGGTGCTGCTCGTCCCGCTCGCCACCGGCGGCGCACTGGCGATCACCCTCGTCACCGCCGACCTGATCGACGCCGTCGAGCCCGCCCGCGTGGGTGTCGCGACCGGTGCGCTGAGCACGTTCCGGCAGACGGGCGGCGCGATCGCGGTCGCCGTCTTCGGTGGTCTGGGGGCCGGTGCGTCCGGGATCCTCACGCTCCCGGGGATGCAGGCATCTCTCCTCGTCGGGGCCGGCGTCCTGGTGCTGACCGCGCTCGTGGCGACCGCCAGGCGTCGAAAGCCTCAGGCTCTACTTGAGGGTTAGCCCGGACGACACGCCGGAGGGGGTTCTTTGACCAGGGCCCTTGCGGCGCTTACCTTGTAGTTGTCTCTGTTGTAACTCCAACGATGTGGTCCCCCCGCCGCAGCCGTTCATTCCCCGAGTGGAGTTACGCACAACGGAGTAGACGATGGAGGACATCGTGTTCGACCACGAGCAGAAGCCCGGGCACGGCGCCGACGACGCGCAACGCGCGGCGGAGCAGGCTGACGAGCAGGGCCTTCTCTTCACCGACGATGTCTCGCCCCTGCCGAGCGACACCGGTTACCGCGGGCCGACGGCCTGCAACGCTGCGGGGATCAGCTACCGCCAGCTCGACTACTGGGCGCGCACCGGTCTCGTCGAGCCGAGCGTGCGCGGGGCGACCGGCTCCGGCACCCAGCGGCTCTACTCCTTCCGCGACATCCTGATCCTCAAGGTCATCAAGCGGCTCCTCGACGCCGGCATCTCGCTGCAGCAGATCCGCGCTGCCGTGCAGCACCTGCGTGAGCGAGGCACCGACGACCTGACCCGCGTCACCCTGATGAGCGACGGCGCCTCGGTCTACGAGTGCACCAGCAACGACGAGGTCATCGACCTGCTCCAGGGCGGGCAGGGCGTCTTCGGGATCGCCATCGGTGGCGTCTGGCGCGAGATCGAGGGCACGCTCTCCGAGCTCCCCAGCGAGCGTACGACCGACGACGGCGAGCAGGTCGCCTCGATGTCCGACGAGCTCTCCGCCCGCCGCGCGGCGCGCAACGCAGGCTAGTAAACGTCACGTAACACTAGACCCCGAGGTCCCCGCAGAGGCGGGGCCTCGGGGTCGTGTCGTTTATGCTGGAGGTGCTGACCATCCCGCACGGGAGAGCTCCTCTCGAAGGGGCGCCGAAGGGGCAATTCCTCCCCGGAAACTCTCAGGCATCCACGACTGTGCGGACCAGGCAACTCTGAAGCGGCGCAGGTGCGGTGACAGAGGGGGAGGGCGTACGAGTTGTCTTAGATGCCCTCAGGAGCCACTGTGTCCGACACGCCCACTCTGTCCGAGCTCGACGCCGCCTCCCCGTTCGTGGCGCGCCACGTCGGACTCTCGGCCGCCGACGAGGCGACCATGCTCGCGCGGCTCGGGTACGACTCGGTAGCAGCGATGATGGACGCCGCCGTCCCGGCCGGGATCCGCTCGGTCGAGTCGCTGGACCTGCCGGCCGCGCTGAGCGAGGCGCAGGTCGCGTCGCTGGCGCGGGAGATCGCAGCCTCCAACAAGCCCGGCGAGGCGATGATCGGGCTCGGCTACCACGCCACCGTGACGCCGCCGGTGATCCGTCGCAACGTGCTCGAGGACCCCAGCTGGTACACCGCCTACACGCCCTACCAGCCCGAGATCTCCCAGGGCCGCCTCGAGGCGCTCATCAACTTCCAGACCATGGTCGGCGACCTGACCGGCCTCCCGGTGGCCAACTCCTCGCTCCTGGACGAGGGCACCGCGGCCGCCGAGGCGCTGGCGCTGGTCCACCGGGCCAACCGCAAGGGCTCCGGTCCGTTCGTCATCGACGCCGACGCCCTGCCGCAGTCGATCGAGGTCGTGAAGGTGCGTGCCGAGGCGATGGGCCTCGAGGTCGTCGTGGCCGACCTCTCGCAGGGTCTGCCCGAGGGCGACGTGATCGGCGTGCTGGTGCAGTACCCCGGCGCCTCCGGTCGCGTCCCCGACCTCAAGCCGATCATCGACGCCGCCCACGAGCGGGGTGCGCTCGCCGTCGTCGCCGCCGACCTGCTCGCGCTCACCGTCCTGGAGGCGCCCGGCACCCTCGGCGCCGACGTCGTCGTCGGCTCCACCCAGCGCTTCGGCATCCCGCTCTTCTACGGCGGCCCGCACGCCGGCTACATGGCCGTCCACGAGGGGATCGAGCGGCACCTGCCGGGTCGTCTCGTCGGCGTCTCCGTCGATGCCGAGGGGCGGCCCGCGTACCGTCTCGCTCTGCAGACCCGCGAGCAGCACATCCGCCGCGAGAAGGCGACCTCCAACATCTGCACCGCGCAGGTGCTGCTGGCCGTCGGCGCTTCGATGTACGCCGTCTACCACGGCCCCGACGGGCTGCGGACGATCGCGACCCGGACCCACCGCTACGCCGCCGTCCTGGCCGCCGCGCTCAAGTCGGCCGGGCTCCCGCTGGTCTCGGAGACGTTCTTCGACACGCTGGGTGTCACCGTCCCCGGCCGGGCGGCAGACGTCGTCACCGCGGCGCGCCGTTTCGGCGTACATCTTCGTCTCGTGGACGCCGACACCGTCGGTATCTCGACCTCGGAGGCGACCACTCGCTCGACCCTGTCGGCCGTGCTCAACGCCTTCGGCGTCGCGGGTGCGGACCTGGACGAGATCGACCGCACCACGGCCAGCGCGCTGCCTGACGGCCTGCTGCGCACCACCGACTACCTGACCCATGAGGTCTTCAACGCGCACCACAGCGAGACCCAGATGCTGCGCTACCTGCACAAGCTGGCGGCGCGCGACTACGCGCTGCACAAGGGCATGATCCCGCTCGGCTCGTGCACCATGAAGCTCAACGCGACCACCGAGATGGAGCCGATCTCGCTGCCCGGCTTCGCCGACCTGCACCCGTTCGTGCCCGCCGAGGACGCCGCCGGCTACACGCGTCTGGTCGGTGAGCTGGAGGGCTGGCTGGCAGAGGTCACCGGCTACGACGAGGTCTCCATCCAGCCGAACGCCGGCTCGCAGGGTGAGTTCGCCGGCCTGATGGCGATCCGCGGCTACCTGGACGCGCAGGGCCAGGGTCACCGCAAGATCTGCCTGATGCCGTCCTCCGCGCACGGCACCAACGCCGCCTCGGCCGTGATGGCCGGGATGAAGGTCGAGGTCGTGAAGTCGTCCGAGGACGGCACCGTCGACCTCGACGACCTGCGGGCGAAGCTGGACGCCCACGGCGAGAACGTCGCCGCGATCATGGTGACCTACCCCTCGACCCACGGGGTCTACGAGGAGGGCATCACCGAGGTCTGCTCGCTGGTGCACGAGGCCGGCGGTCAGGTCTACATCGACGGCGCCAACTTCAACGCGCTCCTGGGCTACGCCAAGCCCGGCGAGTTCGGTGGCGACGTCTCCCACCTGAACCTGCACAAGACCTTCTGCATCCCGCACGGCGGTGGCGGTCCGGGCGTCGGCCCGGTCGCGGTCCGCTCCCACCTGGCGCCCTACCTGCCCTCGCACTCCCTGCACCCGGACACCTCGAAGCGCTCGGGCATCGGCGCGATCTCGGCGGCTCCGTACGGCTCGGCCGGCATCCTGCCGATCTCGTGGGCGTACGTCCGGCTCATGGGCGCCGAGGGTCTGACCCGGGCGACGTCGGCCGCGGTGCTGTCGGCCAACTACGTGGCCTCGCGCCTCAACGAGCACTTCCCGGTGCTCTACCGCGGCGAGACCGGCCTGGTCGCGCACGAGTGCATCCTCGACCTGCGGCCGATCACCAAGGAGACCGGTGTCACCGTCGACGACGTCGCCAAGCGGCTCATCGACTACGGCTTCCACGCCCCGACGATGTCCTTCCCGGTCGCCGGCACGCTCATGGTCGAGCCCACCGAGTCCGAGGACCTCGGCGAGCTGGACCGGTTCATCGACGCGATGATCGCGATCAAGGGCGAGATCGACCGGGTCGCCTCGGGCGAGTGGACCGCCGAGACCTCGGTCCTGCGCGGTGCCCCGCACACCTCTCGTGCCCTCGTCGGCGACTGGGACCGCGCCTACTCCCGCGAGGAGGCCGTCTTCCCGCGCGGCATCGACCCGGACAAGTACTGGCCGCCGGTGGCCCGCATCGACAACACCTACGGCGACCGCAACCTGGTCTGCTCCTGCCCGCCGGTGGAGTCCTTCGCCGAGTGACGTTATCGCCGAGTCGGCGCGTCATGACGCGCCGACTCGGCGAGGTCTTGGTCAGCTCAGGGTCATGATCGGCTCGCCGTTGGCGTTGAGCCCGGTGCCGTGGGTGCACGTGCCGGACCTCGGCGCGCCGCCGTTGTAGGCCTGGCGTAGGCAGTTGCGCAGGGCGAGCTGTCCCCAGTAGTTGGGGTGCAGGCTCTCCTGGATGTAGTAGTTGCCGCTCGCGGTGGAGACGGTGCGGATCTGGTTGACCCACTCGGTGCGGTCGACCGCGCCGGAGGCCCGCCAGCTCGACAGCCCCTTCTCCTCGAGAAGGCCCACGGTGTTCTCGCACAGCCGGCGGCCCGCGAAGGCGCCGGTGACGTCGATCTTCTTGATGTTGGTCAGCCCGGAGTCGCTCGCCGCACCTGAGATCGCGTTGTTGATCGTCGGCAGGATCGTGGTGTACGCGTAGTCGGCATCCGCGTTCCAGAAGCCGCAGCCGCCGGTGTTCTGACGGGTGTAGCCGGACTCGCTGTAGCGGTAGACCGAGGAGGTCGCGAGCGGCGAGGGCACGTTCTGGACGATCAGGGTCCATGCGCCGTCCGCGTAGCCCGCGTTGCGCATGGCGGTGCGCACGTTCTGGAACGCGGTGGCGATCCTGGCGCGTACCGCGGCGACATTGCCGGCCGCCATGGCGCTGGTGACGACCGCGTCGTCCTTGCAGTAGTCCTTGCTCCAGGACGGCGAGAGCAGGAAGTTCTGCACGCACTGGGTGACGATCGCGGCGAAGTTGAAGTCGTTGCCGCCGATGCCGATCGTCACCGCCTTGACGTTGTGGCTCGCCGCGAAGCTCTGCAGCATGAGGGCCTGACCCTGGTTGCCGCCGCTGGAGTAGAAGTCGATGCCGGGCTTGAAGTAGCCCTCGCTGGTCGTGGTCGTGGCGACCTTCGCGCCGGAGCAGGCCAGGTTGAGCCCGTTCACGCCACCGCCGACGTACGCCTCGGCGGCCGTGCTGCGGTGGCAGCGGTTGATCGTCTCGGCGGTGTGGCCGGCGTTGTCGAAGTAGGTCGCGCTGCCACCCGCATCGACGAGCGACTCGCCGGAGTTGCTGTTGCCGGCCCAGCGGCCGGCCTCGCCGGAGACGTAGCTGTCACCCACGGTCACGATCCACGGGGCGCCGCTTCCGGGGCCGTCGGCGTGGGCGGGTGAGGCCATCAACGTCGTCGCGGAGAGCAGCGACGCTGGTAGGAGAAGGGTCGCGGCGACCTGGGCGACACGGGTGCTGAGACGTGGCACGGAAACCTCCGGGTGGTCTGGGACGGCTTCCGCGGTGCGGAGCCGCCTCAGGCTAGTGACGTACGTCACTCCCGGGGAACTACTGGCGGGTAATAACTCTCGTTCCGAGGGTAAATTCTTCGCTCAGACGCCGACGACGTGGAGGGTGGAGCCGTCGCGGCCCTTGGCCACGGCCAGCTGGGTGGGGATCCGCTCGCGCATCTCGGTGACGTGGCTGACCACGCCGATGATGCGGCCGCCCTCGCGGAGGGTGTCGAGGACGTCGAGTACGTCATCGAGGGTGTCGGCGTCGAGGGAGCCGAAGCCCTCGTCGACGAAGAGGGTGTCGAGCATCTGGCCGCCGGCCTCGTTCATGATCACGTCGGCAAGGCCCACGGCCAGCGCGAGGGAGACCACGAAGGTCTCGCCGCCGGACAGGGTGGCCGGGTCCCTGGACTCGCCGGACCAGTCGTCGCGGACCATCAGGGCCAGGCCGCCGCGGCGGTCGCCGGCGCCCTTGGCCGCGGAGTGCTCAAGGGCGTAGCGCTGGTCGCTCATCTTCGCCAGCCGCTCGTTGGCGGCGGCGACGACCTGGGTGAGGCGGTAGGCGACGACGTAGGCCGACAGACTCATCTGGAGCTGGTTGTCGCTGCTCTTGCCCTCGGAGAAGGAGGCGATCCGTGCGGCGACCTCGAGGTCGTCGCGTACGGGCGCCCAGGCCGAGAGCGCGCCGGTCAGGTCGCGCTGCAGGGAGTCGAGGCGGGCGGCCCGGTTGGCGGCGGTGTCGGCCGCCGAGCGGGCCGCATCAGCGGCATCGGCGGCCGTGCGATGGGCGGTGGCGAGCGCCGGCAGGTCCGGCTCCTCGGTGGCCAGGATCTCGGCGGCGCCGGGGGAGTCGAGGGTCGCCCGGGCGGCCGCCAGGCTGTCGGCGTACGTCTTGATCTGGCTGTTCAGCGCCGCGACCCGCTCCGGTGGTAGCGCCGCGGCGAGGGCGCTCTCGGGGGTGTCGAAGCCGGCCCGGACCGCGGTGGCGGTGAGGGTGCGCTCGGCCCCGGCGAGCGCCTCGGCGGTGCGGGTGGCGGCCTCCAGGCGCTCGAGGCTCGTGGTCGCCGCGCGGTGGTCGCGTTCGAGCGCGGTGAGGAGGGCGTCGAGATCTGTGTGGTCCCCGCGGACGTCGGTCAGCTGCTCCTCGAGACGCTCGCGTTCCTCGGTGAGGTGACGCAGGGTCGTCTCTAGCTCGGCGGCGCGGGTCTCGAGCTCGGCACGGAGCGTCGCCGAGCGGGCCCGAGCCTCCTCGACGGCGGTGAGCTCGGCGCGCAGGCTCGGCTCGCGAGCAGCGGTGCGCTCCAGACCGGCCAGGCGCTCGGCCATCGACGCGGCCGGCTCGTCGGTCTCCCCGGCAGCCTCCTGGGCGAGCTGCAGCCGGGTGGTGAGGTCGCGCACGTGCTGGTCGCGGGCGTGCTCCTCGGCGCTGGCGTTGTCGTAGGTCGCCTGGGCGGCCTTCTCGGCAGCCGCGTCGGGGGCGCCGTCGGCGGGCGAGGCCTTGTGGGGGTGCTCGTGGGAGCCGCACACCGGGCAGTCCGCGCCGACCGCGAGCGCCCCGGCGAGCTCGGCCGCGATGCCGTCCAGCCGGGCCTGGCGTACGTCGAGATAGCGGGTGCGCGCCTCCATGGCGGCCGTCCTGGCCGCCTCGTGCCTCGAGCGGGCGTCGACGAGCTCCCTGGTCAGCCGGCCGACCTCGGTGACCGCCGCGACCTGTGCACGCAGCACCGGGATCGCCGCAGCGGCCTCGGTGGCCGCCGCCAGGTCCGCGGTGAGGGCCTCGGCCTGCTGCGGCAGCTCCTCGGCGAGCCGGGCCTGATCGCGGGTCTGGGTGACGAGCCGATCCTGCTGGGCGCCGGTGGCCGCGAGCTCGCGGGTGACCTCGCTCAGGCGCTGCTGGACCGGCACCAGGGCACGTGCCTGGGCGAGACGGGCCGAGATCCGGTCCACCGCCGCCTTGGCGTCGGTCAGGGTCAGGTCGCTCGGGGCGAGCGAGGTCGCTCGGGCGTGCTCGCGCCGCGCCTGGTCGGCGAGCTCGCTGACCCCGGCCACCGCCTCGGCCCGCTGGGCGGCCTCGACGCGGCGTACGCGCTCCTCCTGCTCCTCGGCCGCGGCGACGAGGCGGCTCTCGGCGGCGGCCGCTGCCCGGAGGCCGCGCTGCTTCTCGGCCATCGCCCGGGCGGCGTCGAGCGCTGCGAGGGTCTCCGACTCCGCCGCCAGGGCCTCCATGGCGGCGCCGGAGGTGACGGCCTGTGACTCGGTGGCCTCTTCGGCCAGCGCGCGGGCCCAGGTGGCGATCGCGCCGTCGCCGGCGGGGAGGCCGAGATCGTGGACGTCCCAGTCGTCGGGGAGCGTGACGGCCGCGGTCTCGCTGATCCGGCTGACCACCTCGGCGACGCCGGCGTTGAGCTCCTCGGAGCGCCGCCGGAGCTCGACGCGGCGCTCCCGCAGCCAGCGCTCGACATCGGCGAAACGCTCGGTGCGGAAGAGCCGCTCGAGCAGCCGTTTGCGCTCCTCGGCGCTGGAGCGGAGGAAGGCCTGGAAGCGGCCCTGGGGAAGCATCGCGACCTGCACGAACTGGGTCAGCGTCATGCCGAGGAGGTTCGAGACCAGGTGGCCGGCCTCGTCGAGGCGGGTGGTGAGGGTGCGCCACTCCTCGCCGACCTGCTCCATGAGCACGACGGAGGCCTGCTGGGTCGTCGTGCCGGCGCCGCGCCGCTTGGGGCGCTCCCAGGAGGGGGAGCGGGTGATCCGGAAGCGTCGCTGGGCGAGCGTCGCCTCCAGGACGACCCGGGTGGCGACCTCGGCCGGGGCCCGGTCGCTGCGCAGCCGCTTGGCGACCGAACGGTCACCGGGGACGTCTCCGTAGAGCGCGAAGCAGACCGCGTCCAGGACGCTGGTCTTCCCGGCGCCGGTGGCGCCGGAGAGCAGGAAGAGCCCCGCCTCGGAGAGCTGGTCGAAGTCGACGCTCACCGTGCCCGTAAACGGGCCGAACGCGGCGACCTCCAGGTGGTGAAGGCGCATCAGAAGAGCACCTCGAGCCACTCCTCTTCCTCGGCGACGCCGGAGCGCGAGTCGAGCGAGTCGACCTCGGGATCCTCACAGCAGGCGTCCACGGCGGTCTGCAGCAGCGCCAGCTCGGCCTTGGCCGCCGGCTCGCCGCGGAGCTCGGCCACGAACTCGGTGACCAGGTCGATGTCGCGCCGCGGCCGGGACGGGTCGGGCTGCGAGAGCGCACCCAGGACCGGCGCGGTCGACTCGAAGCCCAGCACGAGGGTGTGCGGGAACCGTCTCCGCAGCCGCTCCATGGCCTGGGCCGGGCGGATCCGGTCGGTCAGGGTGACCTGCAGCCACGACTGCTCGTGGACCTCGTGGCGGGGGTCGCTCAGCAGCTCCTCGAGCGTGCCGCGCAGCCTGGCCAGCTTGCGCGGGACCGGCGCCTCCACGAACTCGCTGGCGACGAAACCGGACTCGTCGAGATCGATGAGCCAGGACCCCTTGAGGTGGTTGGCCTCGGAGAAGGAGTAGGCCAGCGGGGAGCCGCTGTAGCGGACCGTGTCGGTGATCGTGTGGCGGCCGTGGAGATGGCCGAGGGCGGCGTAGGAGATGTCCTCGAAGAGGCTGGCGGGCACCATCGAGACGCCGCCGACGGAGATGTCGCGTTCGGAGTCGGAGGGCTCCGCGCCGGTGACGAATGCGTGGGCCATCACCACGCTGCGACCACCCCGCTGGTCGAGGTCGGCGCGGACCCGCTTCATCGCCTCGCCGAGCGCCGCCTGGTGGGAGCGCGAGTCCAGCCCCCACGACGCCCTGGCGGCGTCGGGATCGAGGTAGGGGAGACCGTAGAAGGCCACCTCGCCGTGCTCGTCGGGGAGCATCACCGGGCGGCCGACTCCGGCCAGGTCGGTGCGGATGAAGATGCCGGCGGCGTCGATCAGCTCGGAGCCGAAGCCGAGTCGCTGCGCCGAGTCGTGGTTGCCGCTGGTGATGACGACCTTCGCCCGCGAGGCCGCGAGCCGGGAGAGCGCCTCCGAGGCCAGCCGCACCGCATCGACCTGCGGAAGCGCCCGGTCGTAGACATCGCCGGATACGCACACCACGTCGACGGATCCCTGCTCCACCACGGAGAGGAGATGGTCGACGTACGCCGCCTGGTGCCCGAGCATGCCCTCCCGGTGGAAGGACCGGCCCAGGTGCCAGTCGGAGGTGTGCAGGATCCGCATGAAACGAAAACTATCGGTGAGCACGGACAGTCTTGCCCCCGACTCACCGCCGGAGCCTCGGCTACGCGGGATAGGTCACCTTGATCGCCAGCTGCCGCTGCAGGTTGTCGGCCGCGTCGGACACGCGGCGGCGTACGCCCGGGTCGAGATCCAGCTCGATGACCGCCCGCGCGGCAGCGAGGGTCTCCTCGGTCACCGAGCCGCTCGGGAAGAACGCCTCGGCGGCCTCGGCCAGGCTCCAGCCCGACCGCTTCTCGGCGGTGGCGGGAAGCTCGGCGAAGTAGCGATCGACGTAGCCCGCGGTGAGATCGGCCGGCCCGGTCCAGAATGCCCTTCCGGCGGCCAGGATGTCGTAGTTGGGCAGGTCGGTCTCGCCGGTGAACACCGACCAGCCGTACGCCTTCGCCTCCGCGTCGGGGATGCTGACCAGGGCGCCGTTGAGATGGATGCGGGCCTCGTTGGCGGGCTCGGCGTCATAGGCGGCGTGCAGCTCCTCACGAGAGGCGAAGCCCTGCTCTGCGAGCTTGGCGAGGATGCGCCAGCGCAGGTCGAGGTCGGTCTCGATCCCAGCCGGGGGAGTGGCGAGCCATTCCCGCAGCAGCGACTCGGACGACGCCGAGCGGATCGCCGCGCGGTAGGACGACAGCTGCAGCTCGGAGCCGGGAGCGACCTCGGCGAGCTTGCGGAGCGCGGCCTCGTGGAGCCGCTCGCGCGCCCCGGCGGGCGCCAGCGGCACCACCGAGCCGAAGAGCCACGGCATGGTGCGCCGCGGGGTGTCCTCGACGTCCTCGACCGGCAGCGACGCCTCGGCGATGTCGATGACGTCGGCCGGGTCGACCGCGGCGTTGAACCAGGCGCTGCGCAGGTTGTTCCACACGCCCGCGCGCAGACCGTCGTCGGCGATCTCCGGGAGGGCGGCCTTGAGCGCCTGCACCGTCTCCCAGTCGGGGATGGCGGCGGCCCAGGTGTCGTCGTAGGGGTCGAGCACGACGGCGTTGGCGGCGACCTGGAGCGGCGTCTGGTCACCGCTCACCGTGATCTCCTCGGTGGTCCACCGGGTGCCGTTGAGGATCGCCGCGCGGAAGGTGTGGGAGCGATCGGCGGGGTGCAGCGACGGAGCGGTGCGGTTGACGACCATCTTGGCCGGGTCCCACGAGAGCGTGTCCGGGCCGGCCTTGAGCAGCCACTGTGAGGTGAAGGTGTCGAGGTCGAACTCGACCCCCGCCTCGGCCGCGGCGGCATCCCAGGAGCCGAACAGGTCGTGCATCGTCGCGTTGCCGAACCGGTGCCGGTTGAAGTGGTCGATCGCGCCCGCGAAGAAGACGTCGTCGCCCAGGGACGCGGCGAGCTGACGCAGGATCGCGGAGCCCTTGGAGTAGGAGATCCCGTCGAAGTTCTGCAGCGCGGAGACGGCGTCCTCGGCACCGTTGCCGGCGACCGAGTGCGTCGATCCGCGCTGGTCGGCGGTCAAGCCCCACTGGCGGCGGGCGTAGGACATGTCGGCCCAGGCGTCGGCGTACTCCGTCACCTCGGCGGTCACCCGGTTGCCCATGTACTCGGCAAAGGACTCGTTGAGCCACAGGTCGTCCCACCACTGCGGCGTGACCAGGTCGCCGAACCACTGGTGAGCCATCTCGTGGGCGACGGTGGTGGCCCGCTGGATCCGCATGCCGCGGGTCACGCGAGAGGTGAAGACGAGCGGGTCGCGGAAGGTCACGCAGCCCGGGTTCTCCATCGCGCCCGCGTTGAACTCCGGCACGAACGCCTGGTGGTAGTTGCCGAACGGGTAGCGGATGCCGAAGAGCCGGTGGAACTCGTCGAAGCACTGCTTGGTGATCGTGAAGAGCTCCTCGGCGTCCTTGTCGAGGTCGGCGGCGATGCTCTGCCGCGAGCTCAGCGACAGCGGGATCCCGTCGTGCTCGTCGTGGATCATGTGCCACGGGCCCGCGACGAGCGTGACGAAGTACGTCGAGAGCGGCTGGCTCCGCTCGAACTCCCAGGTCCCGGGCTCGGTCTGGGTGCCCGGCGCGTTGCCGATCACCGTCCAGTCGCGCGGCGCGGTCACGTGGAAGGTGTAGGGCGCCTTCAGGTCGGGCTGGTCGAAGCAGGCGAAGATCGTCGGGGCGGCGTCCATGAAGCACATCCCGTAGACGTAGGCCCGTCCGTCGGCCGGGTCGACGCTGCGGTGGAGCCCCTCGCCGTCGTTGCGGAACGGCATGGTGGCCTCGACGACGAGCTCGTTCGGGCCTTCGTCGGTGTTGATCGGGAGGCGCCCCTTGGCGAGCGTCGCCGGGTCGACGGCGCCGCCGTTGAGTGTGATCCGCGCGACCGAGACCGGCTTCAGGTCGACGAACGTCGGCCCGCCCTTCGATGTGAACCGGATCGTCGTCACCGAGTGGAAGGTCTCCTCGTGGGAGGCCAGGTCGAGACGTACGTCGTAGTCCTCGATCTTCAGCAGACCGGCACGGGCGGTGGCCTCGTCTCGGCGCAGGGGCAGGCTCTGGGTGCTCACGTCGCACAGGCTAACGGGCAGATGGCACTCTTACCCCATGACTTCTGATGCGGCAGACCAGCGCTCGGTATCTCTGGAGAAGATCGGCGAGCACCGCTTCCGTGCGACCAACGCGCGCGGCGGCACCGTGGTGATCGGCCACGGCGACGACCCCGACTTCACCCCGGTCGAGCTGCTCCTCGCTGCCCTGGCCGGCTGCAGCGCTCTGGACGTCGACTTCATCACCGGCAAGCGGTCCCCGATGGAGACCTTCGAGGCGCTCGCCGCGGGCACCAAGATCCGCGACGAGCAGGGCAACCGCCTCGTCGACCTGTCGGTCACCTTCGACATCACCTTCCCGGAGGGTGAGGCCGGCGACGCCGCCCGCAAGGTCCTCCCGGACGCGATCAAGAAGTCCGAGACCCGCCTGTGCACCGTCGGCCGCACCGTCGCCGTCGGCACCCCCGTGACCTACGGCGAGGGCGCCCTCTCCTAACCGCCGAGACGTCACTCGCGTCGGCCGAGATGGCACCGGGGGTGCCCTCTCGGCCGACGGGGTCGACGCTTCGGCCGACGTACGTGACGCCTCGGCGTCTCAGGGGAGCAGGAGCGCGGAGTCGCCGAACTCGTGCCACAGGTAGCCCTCGGCGACGGCGGCGTCGTAGGCCGCCTGGGTGAGCTCGGGGCCGGCGACGGCCTCGACCAGCAGCAGATGGCTGGCCTGCGGATCGTGCCAGCCGGTGATGAGCCCGTTGACGACGTACGGCGGGTTGGCCGGTGTGATGACCCGGTCGGTCCAGCCGCTCGCCGCCTTGACCGCACCGGTCGCGGGGATGACCGCCGACTCGAGGGCTCGGGTGACGGTGGTGCCGGCCGCGACGACGCGGCCACCGGCGTACCTGGTCTGCTCCACCAGCCGTGCCGTGGTCTCGGAGACCTCGAACCACTCCGCCCCGGGGGCTTCGCCTGCCTCCTGGGAAGAGACGCCGGTGTGCAGGGTGACGGGCGCGATCTGGATGCCGCGGGTGACCAGCTCGGTGACCAGCGGGTGGGTGAACGGTCGCGCCGCCGAGGGCATCTCCGCGCTTCCGGGGCGGTGCCCGAAGACGGTCTGGTAGGCGGAGAGCGGGTAGCGGCGGTCGAGATAGCCGTACGCGATCGGGCGGCCCGCCCGCTCGAGCTCGGCGCTCACGTCGCCGGTGACGCGGGCGCGCCACAGCCGGTTGCCCTCGCCGGTAGGGGAGGAGGCGCGGCCGTCGGGGTAGGGCTCGCGCAGGGTGACCCGAAGACTGGCGGTCACGATCACGTCGCCCTCGGCGGCGTCGAGCACGGACCGGGAGGCGTCCGGGGCGGAGCGGATCTCCACTGCCCAGCCGGTGTCGAGACGCTGGGCGAGGTGGAGTACGACCCGGCCGCGCCCGATCATGTCGGCGTCGAGCTGGCGCGCCTCGGTCACCGAGTCGTTGACCACGACCAGGTCGCCGGGGGAGAGGTGATCGGCAAGGTTGCGGAACCGGGAATGTCGTACGCCGCCCGGCGACGCCACCAGCAGGCGCACCCCGTCGCGTTCGATGCCGCGCCACTCCGCA
This sequence comes from Nocardioides sp. NPDC127514, assembly GCF_040302125.1. Classification (NCBI taxonomy): domain Bacteria; kingdom Bacillati; phylum Actinomycetota; class Actinomycetes; order Propionibacteriales; family Nocardioidaceae; genus Nocardioides; species Nocardioides sp. NPDC127514. Next base: position 26,150 of record NZ_JBEORF010000036.1, read on the forward strand.
GGCGCGGGGGCGGTGGTCTCCTCAGGGAAGGGGAACGTGGTGGTCGGTCGTTCGGCGAGCATGGTCATCGGGTTGCTCCTACTGATGCGAGTTCGGTGGCGCGGTAGCGCCCGGACGGCTGGTCGCCGGAGAGCAGCGCGAGCAGGTGCGGAACGACCGATTCCGGCAGTGGTCGGTCGGAGATGTCCTCACCGGGGAAGGCGGCCTGGTGCATCGCGGTGCGCATGTCGCCGGGGTCGACGGCGTACGCATGGATGCCGTTCTCCTCGCCGAGGGTGAGGATCAGGTGATCGAGCGCGGCCTTGCTGGCTGCGTACGTTCCCCAGGTCGGGTAGTGCTCGACCGCCGCGTCGCTGGAGATGCCCACGAGGGTGCCGCGCGAGGCGATCAGATAGGGGAGGAGCCGCTGGGTCAGTGTGAGCGGGGCAAGCAGGTTGGTCTCGAGCACGCGGGAGAAGAGGCTCTCCGGGACCTCGGCCAGGGGAAGCATGGGGCCGAGCTCGCTGGCGTTGTGCAAGAGCAGGTCGAGACGCCCGTGCCGGGCGACCGCGGCGGCGATCGCGTCCTGATGGTCGAGATCGCGTACGTCGCCGCTCAGCGTCGTCACCCGAGGGCTGTCCGGCAGGGCGGCATGGAGGCGGCCGGCGTTCCGGGCGTCGGTGACGATGCTCCAGCCCTTGTCGATGAGGGAGGTCGCGAGGGCGAGTCCCAGCCCCGCGGAGCCGCCGGTGATGACGGCTACTTCGTTGTCTGATCGGTTCATGCCCCTTAGGATTCAACCTAAAGTGAACTTGAGATCAAGGGCTGCGGCAGAAAAGAGTGAGATGAACACCCACGACCTGCTCACGATGGGCGAGGTGACCCGGCGCAGCGGCTATGCCGCCTCCGCGGTGCGCTACTACGAGAGCCAGGGCCTGATCCGGGCCGAGCGATCGGCCGGGGGACAGCGTACGTTCGAGCGCAGCGTCCTGCGTCGCCTCGCCTTCATCCGGGCCGCCGCCAACGTCGGGCTCTCCCTGGACGAGATCAAGGCAGAGCTCGACTGCCTGCCGGGGGACCGGACCCCCACGAAGGCCGACTGGGCACGCATGTCCAGGCACTGGCGCCGCCGCCTCGAGGAGCAGATCCACGCCCTGGAGCGGCTCCGCGACAACCTCGACTCCTGCATCGGCTGCGGCTGTCTCTCCCTGCAGCGCTGCGGCATCTCCAACCCCAACGACGCCGCCGCAGCCCAGAGTGCCGGCGCCGCGTACCTCCCCAAGGTCCTGCGCCGCGACCCACCCCGCCGCCGCGCCTGACCAGCCGAATCGGTAGAAGCTGCGTGCCGAGAATGCAGTTGTGGGCGACGAAACTGGAGTCTCGTCGCCCACAGCTACCGATTCGGCGCGCCATACGTGCGGATTCGGCGCGAGGGTGATCAGCCTACGGTGATCGTCTCGAACTCGACAGGCGTCTTGGGGGCGCCGGTGCCGTCGGGGCCGGCCTCGGCCACGCCGGCCTCGCCGACCTTCTCGAGGGTCTTGATGGCGGCGTCGTCGAGGGTGCCGAAGACGGTGTAGGCGGGCGGGAGCTGGGTGTCGCCGAAGACCATGAAGAACTGGCTGCCGCCGGAGTTTGGCTGGCCGGTGTTGGCCATCGCGAGGGTGCCGGCGGGGAAGGTGTCGGTGTCCTCGAACTCGTCGGGGATCGTGTAGCCCGGGCCGCCGGTGCCCTCGCCGGTCGGGTCGCCGCACTGCAGCAGTGCGAAGCCGGGGTTGTTGCCGAGGCGGTGGCAGCTGGTGCCGTCGTAGTAGTCCTGCGAGGCCAGCGAGAGGAACGAGTTGACCGTGCACGGCGCCTTGTCGGCGTCGAGGGTGATCGCGAGCGGGCCGACGGAGGTGTTGATGGTGGCGGCGACCTTGCCGGTGTACTGCGCGGTCTTCTCCGGCTGCTCGACCTCCTTGGAGGCACCCATCGGGTCCTCGACGTAGTCACAGCTCGTCGAGCCGGGCTTCACGATCGACTTCCAGTCACTGGACTCGCTCGACTTCGGGCCCTTGCTCTCCGTGGCCTCGCCATCGTCGGAACCACAGGCGGAGAGCGTCAGGAGCAGGGCAGCGGCGGCAACGGCCGGGAGCGCACGAGAAGACATGCCCAGATGCTAGGGGAGCGGCCCGAACGATCCCGCGACGGTCCCCGCATGGCGATGCCGGCGGCATCTCCTGCCAGCGTTGGGGCAACGCACTATCGCACATCTTGGTCGTTCGCCGCGATACTGCACCAGCCCCACTGCACCCACCGGCCACGACAGGGGAGGGCTCGGATAGCCTCCAGTCGTGCCTGTGCTTTCCCTGCGTTTCGAGCTCGACGACCTGACCCGGCCCGAGGTGATCCGGCTCCTGGAGGACCACCTCGAGGACATGTACTCGGTGACGCCGGCGGAGTCGGTGCACGCGCTCGACCTCGAGGCACTGAAGGTGCCCGAGATCGCGTTCTGGTCGGCCTGGGAGGGCGCCGAGCTCGTCGGCGGCGGCGCGCTGAAGTCGCTCGGCGAGGGTGACTACGAGCTCAAGTCGATGCGCACCACGGCCGCCGCCCGTGGCCGCGGCGTCGCGACAGCAATGCTGCGCCACCTGCTGGCGGAAGCCAGGTCACGCGGCGGTCGCCGGGTGCTTCTGGAGACCGGGACCGAAGGCTTCTACGAGCCCGCCCGGCGCCTGTATGCGGGCAACGGCTTCACCGAGTGCCCGCCCTTCGGCAGCTACGTGCTCGACCCCAACTCGGTCTTCTTCGAGCTCTCGCTGTAGTCGTCGACCGGCGGAGCGCCGCGCCTGAACAGCAGGTCGTCGAGAGCGAGCTTGGTGCGGCGTACGACGATCAGGTAGACCGCGATCGCGAGCCAGCCGAGGTCGCGGAGGGTGTCGGCGAGATAGTTGGGGTCGGCCGAGGCGCCGCCACCGCCGAAGCAGCCGCAGTCGATGTTGAGCCCGCGCGCCCAGGCCGAGGTGATCCCGACGAGGAACGAGCACAGACCGAGCGCCGTCGCCACCGCCGCAGTCCGGGTGAACAGCCCGAGGATCAGCAGCGCACCGAGGACGATCTCGGCGATCGGCATGGCGATCGCGTACGCAGGAGCCAGCTGCCACGGCAGCAGCTGGTAGCCGCGCACCGCCTGCTCGGTGATCGCCGGCTCGGGCAGCTTGGCGAGCCCGGCGGCGAGGAACACGAAGCCGAGGTAGAGGCGACCGGCGAGGCCGATCCAGCCCAACAGATCAGCGCGAGTCCTCATGAGAGCACCACCCAGGAGGTGCGCAGGACGCCGAAGACGACGAACGCCGCCACGACCGCGTAGCCGGCCCACAGCAACGGCGCCGGCGAGACCTCGTCCCTGATCTCACGCCGCACGAACCACACCCCGAGCGCCAGCACGGCCACGGAGACCGCGACCAGCCCGACGACGTACCACACCTCGTTCACATCGCCAGCGTGCCACAGCCGAGGCCCGCAACCACCGCCCGGACGCCCGCCTTCAGCGCATCTTCAGGCTGCAGGCCGCCTTCTCAGGAAATACGTCAGGGTTGCAGCCACCACGGGCTGGTGTAGGCGATGCCCAGGTCGTTGCAGGGGTGGGCCTCAGGTCCCGGCGTCGCGTTGGCCTGGGTCGGGTCGCTGACCCGCAGCAGCACCCAGTCTCCGTCGTCGACGGAGACCGGCACCGTGACCGAGACCGGGTCGCCGACGCGGAACGCCACGACGTCGGCCACGGCGGGCACCGACGGACCCGGACGCAGCACCTGCAGATGGAGCTCTCGGCCGACCCACTCCTCGTCGCGAGCCAGGTCGAGCGTGAACCGGATGTCGCCACCACGGCCGGGGACCACCGAGCCCATCCGGTGCTCGACGCCGTCCAGGGTGGCTACCGCGTCGACCCGGAGTCCCGAGGTTCGAGTGGCGAAGAACCGCCGCGCCCGCATCGCCTCGAAGACGCCGGCGCGGTCGTGGGAGCCGACCCACAGCCCGGTACGTCCCTTGCCCTCCGGGTGGCCCCAGTCGGTGCCGTGCTCGTCGGTGACCCCACTGATCCCGGTGCGCCAGCCGGCGTTGAGGCACTGGCACAGGGGAGAGGTCTTCCCGTCGGCAAAGCCTTCGAACAGATAGTCGTCGCCCCGGTTGAACATCTCCAGCGACACCATCCGCTCCCGCGCCCGCGCGTCGTAGCGGAACTCCTGGAACCGGAACGGCTCGCGCCCGGGATGGTTGAACCCGGCGATCCCGTCCGACCCGCCATCGATCAGCGGCGTGGAGGGCGAGCGCATCAGCCAGTCGAAGAACGGCCGCATCGCGCCGACGTCGACGATGTCGGTGAAGTGCTCGCTTCCCCACACGTTGATATGACCCAACAACGGCTCGGACCACTCGAAGCCACGGATCGCGGTGAAGGTGCCGTCGGCGTTGGCCGCATCGGCCAGCTCGCGGGTCCGGGCCCAGTCCGAGCGGGTGATGCCGCCGATCTGCTTGTACGCCGCCGGCAGCAGCCCCGCGAGCGCATCACCGAGGATGTGGTCGGAGACCGTGGCATGGTCGGTGAGCGCCGCGACGTCGAGCCCGGCGCTCCGCATCGAGTCGAAGGCGAGGTCAGGGTCGCCGTCGCCGTCCGACATCAGCGTGTGGTTGTGCAGGTCGGCATGGACCAGCGTGGTCCCGGACGAGAGCCGCGACAGCCGGCTCGCCCCCACGCCGGCCCGAGCGGTCGCCGACGCCGCCGCACCCGTGAACGACGAGGACATCGACGCCAGCAGGAGCCCAGCTCCCGCAGCGCCCAGCGCCGTGCGCCGCGTGAGCGGCCTGCTCATCGACCGAAGAGTCCCGTGCTGCTGTCCGTGTCCGAGGCACATGGCCCCTATTTCACGCAGATCCCAGCGGCGTACGGGAGGCTTTCAGATCACAGGTCGGTGAAGTCGGCGTAGAGACAGGCATGGTCGGAGGCCGCGTGCTGCTCCGCGGTCAGCGTCGGGAACAGGTCCCAGGGATCCTTGGTCCGCGGCCCATGCCACACGCCCTTGCGGAAGACGCCGCCACCGGTCTGCTTCGCGCGCAGCGCGGGGGAGAGGAGCAGATAGTCGATCTTGGCGTCCTCGTTGCCGGAACCGTACGTTCCGCGGCGGTGGTTCCAGTCCCAGTTCGCGTGCTCGCTGGCATCCACGAGCCCAGAGACGGACAACAGCGGCTCCAACGATCCGCCGGCGGGGGAGTCGTTCAGGTCGCCGGCGACGCAGACGTTCTCGAAGCCCTCCTCGAGCAGCCCCCGATAGATCTCCGCGACCCGCTTCGCCTGCCGGCCGCGCCGCTTGGCGCCGAGCGGGTCGCCCTTCTCCGAGTAGCCCTTGGACTTGAAGTGGTTGGCGAGGACCACGATCCGCGCGCCGCTGGGAGCGTCGAGGTGATACTCGCAGCAGTCGCGGGAGAAGATCACACCCTCCTCGTCGCGGTCGAAGATGTGGGTACGCAGCTGCGCCAGGCGATAGCCGTCGCCGACCATCACGCCGACGTCGATGCCGCGCTCGTCGTTGCCCTCCACGACCATCACCTGCTCGTACGCCTCGGCGCCGACCTCGGGCAGCAGCGTCTGGGAGAACATGTGCAGCCCCGGCCGGTCGTCGGCCTCGACGACGACCGCGACCTCGGCCCGTAGCTCGGCGAAGACGCGCGCGGTGTTCTCGGTCGCGATCTCGTCGACGGCGGTCGTCTTGAGCTCGACGAACCCGACCCAGTCGTTGCGCCCCTTCGCGACCAGCTGCACCGGTCCCGTACGCGGGCGTTTGAGCAGCGAGCCGCGCATCTTCCGCAGCCGCGCGAACTCGCCCTCGTCGCTCTTCAGGAGCCCCAGCTTCTCGAGGTTGTCGAGGATCTCCTGCTCATCGCCCTGATAGCTGGGCTGGGCGAGAAGCGTGGAGACGCGGGCGTGAGCGGTCAGGACCGCTCGCCGCGTCGTGGCATCGGCCTCGTCGGCGTCCATCGCCTTCGGCCGGGCGAAGAGGTTCTCGACGTTGAACGATGCGAGCCGCATCTCTTCAGGTTAGGCCACTCGACCCGTCACCGGGTCGCGATCGGTGAGGCAGTAGATCTGCCCGTACGGCGCGCGCATGACCGTCCACCACTCGAAGACGCCGACGGTGTCGGCGCCGAGTGCCTCGTGACGGCAGGTCTCCGAGGCACGGTTGGCGACCGCGACATCGGGGTGGGCCCCGACCTCACCGTCCTCGTCGTCGAGCCGCTGCAGGAGGATCCGGAGCCCGCCGTGCGGATCGGGGTCGGCGAGGCGTACGAACTCGGGGGCCTTGGCAGGCTCGGGAGTCCGCCCGGTGACCGCGGCCCAGAAGGCGACCTCCTCGTCCCAGCGGGAGCGAGGGATGTCGATGCAGATCTGGTCGACCACCCGCTCCGGCTCCGAGCGGGCGAAGCGCGGCTGGGACTCCTCGCCGAGCGTGTGGCAGAAGAGCATGCCGCCGGGGGAGCGCATCACCGGAACCCCGTCGTACGTCCAGGCCGGAGTCGCGCCGTGCGACACCGACCGCTCCACCGCTGCCTCACGGTCGGCGGCATCGAGGTCGACGTGGATCCGTGGTTCGCCGTCGTCGAGGGCCTGCATCTTCAGCCAGGAATCGCCCGTCTGCGGTACGAGCGTGACGAACTGACCGTCCTCGCCCCTCGGCGGCGAGATCGCCCATCCGGTCGCCGCGGACCAGAATCCGACCGCCTCCTCCCATCGTTCCCGTGGCACGTCGAGGAAGAGGTGGAACCAGGCAGGTGCGCCAGTGGAGCTCATGCCCGCGACCCTACGCGTGCGACAAGGCGGATGTGGTCGAAAACGACGTACGCCGGGGCGCACCGCGACTGCGGCACACCCCGGCGTGGCGCGGGATCAGCCCTGCTGGGAGATCCCGAACTGGACGTTGCCGGAGTCATCCATCCCGGCGTCGAGGATCTTGTCGTCGAGCTCGGCGGCAGCGCCCTGGTCGAGGAAGACCCGCGCACCCTCCTGCTCGATGACCTGGTCCTCCGCCTCGGCGGTCGGGACGAGAGCGGCGCTCAATGCGCCGTCCGGTTCTGTGTTGGAGGCGAGCCGGAGGCCGGCGCCCTGGGCCTGCTCGGAGATCGAGCGGACGATGGTGGTGGCGTTCTCGGTCAGCTGAAGCATGTCGAGATCTTCCATGGTTGGGTACGGAGTACCCGCTCCACCATTCCTCACAGATCGGCCTCGTTCAAGCCCGGCATGCCGCGCTCAGGCGTCCCAGCCCTCCGGACGGAGCTTCTTCGGGAGCTTCGAGACGACCGTGGCGTACGACTCGTCGACCGCCTCCAGGATCTCCTCGTCAGGGATCGCGCCACCCCAGGCGAGGTCGTTCCACCCCGAGCGGCCGATGTAGCCGGTGACGGTCACGTCGTCGGGATAGCGCAGCAGCCACTCGTCGGCGATCTCCCGGGACGGCCCGCACTTCAGCCCCACTTTCGTGTCGCCGAGGAAGGCGAAGATCTTGCTGCGCTCACCCGGCCCGACCTTGATCACCGGGTGCTCGTGATCCCACGGGTTGTCCGGCCAGGCGCCGGGCTTGGTGAGGCAGTAGGCCTGCAGCGACGTCACGTCCATGGCGACCATGGTGCCACCGACGGAGGCTGCCCGGGGCCGCGATTTCGGGCGGGTCAATTGCCGCTTAGCGGGCCTAGAATTGATCGCGAGGACAGTCGTTCTTCCTTTGGCATGGGGCTGAGGAGGTGAAAAACAAATGTCGTCTGAACACATGTCCATTCAGGAACATCCCGACATCGCGGCACTCCGAGACCGGTTCGATCTGACCGGCTCCTCCGCCACCGCTCAGGTGGTCGACGGTGTCACGATGATGGCCGGTCTCTATCTGGCCATATCTCCGTGGGTCGTGGGCTTCAACACCACGGCATCACCACTGATGGTCAGCAACCTGATCATCGGCCTCGCTGTCGCTCTGTTGGCGCTCGGGTTCGCGTCGGCGTTCGGCCGCACACACGGTCTGGCCTGGACCGTCCCGCTCATGGGTGCATGGGCGATCGTCTCGCCGTGGCTCATGAACGGCGTCGACACCACCGCTGGAATGATCGCCTCCAACGTGATCGTCGGAGCCGTCATCATGCTGTGCGGACTCGGTGCGTCCGGGTTCGGCACGTTGTTCAATCCGCGTAGGTAGACCCCGCGGAACCGTCACCGACCGGCCGAGCGAGGAGCGCTCGGCCGGCCTTCCGGCGACTGGGTCACCCGATGTCCGCGCCGTAGACCTTCGTGACCGCGATGGTGATGAGTACCCGGCGGTCGGTGACCATCACCTCTCGGTACTCGTCCCAGTCGGGGTGCTCGCCGGCGCCGCGCCGGTAGTAGTCGACGAGCGCGTCGATCTCCGGGCTGTCGATGGAGGCGCCGGGTCCGGTCAGCGTGACCGTGCCCTCGGCCGTCGCCCAGGACCGCCCTCCGGGGCCGTCGACCTCGATCGCCGCGCGCGGGTCGCGGCGGAGGTTCTTGGTCTTCACCAGCCCCTCGCGGGTCGAGATCAGGATCTCGCCGCGCTCGCGGTCGTAGAACTGCCATACCGGCGAGAGCTGCGGCATCCCGTTGGACTTGATCGTGGCCAGGATCCCGTGGCGGGTCGTGGCGAGAAGCTCGTGCGCGTCGAACGTCATGTCGACCCGAACGCATCGCCGTGCGACTTGCTTCCCCGAGAACGCATCCGGAATTTGGAGGTGCCCGGCGCGGAGACCGGCTAGGTTGCCGAGGACCCGCACCGAAGGAGACCCCACATGCGTGCATTGATCGGCCGGATTCTGGTGGCGATGGGGCTGGCATCCCTGCTCCTCGTCACACCCGCCAACCCCGTCGCAGCCGCCGAGGACGACATCCTCGACCGCCTGCTCGCCATCGAAGGCGTCAGCCTGATCCAGGAGAAGCCCGTCCAGGGCTACCGCTACTTCGTCCTGAACTTCACCCAGCCGGTCGACCACCGCCGGCCCGACGGTGACACCTTCCAGCAGCGGTTCACCGTGCTGCACAAGGACACCGCCCGCCCGACGGTGTTCCAGACCAGCGGCTACAACGTCTCGACCAACCCGGGCCGCAGCGAGCCGACCCGCATCATCGACGGCAACCAGGTCTCGATGGAGTACCGGTTCTTCACCCCGTCGCGGCCCGACCCGGCCGACTGGGACGACCTCGACATCTGGCAGGCCGCCAGCGACCAGCACGCCATCTTCAAGGCGCTGAAGCCGATCTACTCCGCCAACTGGCTCGCCACCGGCGGCTCCAAGGGCGGCATGACCGCGACCTACTTCGAGCGGTTCTATCCCCGTGACATGGACGGCATCGTCGCCTACGTCGCGCCGAACGACGTCGTCAACCGCGAGGACTCCGCCTACGACGAGTTCTTCGCCTCCGTCGGCACCGAGGACTGCCGCGACCGGCTCAACGGCGTCCAGCGCGAGGCGCTCGTCCGCCGCGAGGCGCTCAAGGCGAAGTACGCCGAGCTGGCAGCAGCCGAGGGCTACACCTTCGACACCGTGGGCAGCCTGGACGCTGCGTACGAGATGGTCGTGCTCGACTACGTGTGGGCCTTCTGGCAGTACGCCGGCACCGCCCAGTGCGCGAGCATCCCCGCCGACGCGGCGACCGCCACCGACCAGGCCATCTGGGACTCGATCGACTACTACTCGGGCTTCGGCTTCTACACCGACCAGGGCCTGAGCCCCTACACGCCCTACTACTACCAGGCCGGCACCGAGCTCGGTGCGCCGACGATCGGCTTCCCCCACATCGAGGACGAGCTGATCCGCTACGGCTACCAGCCGCCGCGCAGCTTCGTCCCGCGCGAGATCGACATGCGGTTCGACCCTTCCGCGATGCGTGACGTCGACTCCTGGGTGCGCAAGCACGCCAACCAGATGCTCTTCGTCTACGGCGAGGCCGACCCGTGGGGCGCCGAGCGCTTCCGCCCGGGCATCTTCGCCAACGACTCCTACGTCTTCACGGCGCCGGGCATGAACCATGGCGCCAACGTGGCCGGCCTGGTCGCCGACGAGCGCGAGCTCGCCACCGCCCGGATCCTGGAGTGGGCAGGCGTGGCGACCGCCGCGGTCGAGGCCGACGCGTCGAAGGCGAAGCCGCTGGCCACCTACGACGCCAAGCTAGACAAGCATGACCTGCGTCAGGAGCGGCGCATGCGGCCGTAGGTGAACAGCGGGCCAGTAGGAGTGGTCTGAACGAAATCACCCTTGTCTTCGAGCGCGCTCGAAGACATAGCGTCTGAAGTATGGATCTTGGACTCCACTACTTCACGTTCACCCACCCCGAGTGGGAGACCACGCTCGCCGACAAGCTGACCGAGACGGCCCGGATCGCAGACGAGGGCGGCGTCGACCTGCTCACCGTCATGGACCACTGGTTCCAGATGGAGCAGGCCGGCGGCCCCTTCGAACCGATGCTCGAGGGCTACACCACGCTGGGCTACCTGGCCGGGATCACCGACAACGTACGTCTCAGCCTGCTCGTCACCGGCGTGACCTACCGCCACCCCGGACTGCTCGCCAAGATCGTCACCACGCTCGACCGGCTCTCCGGCGGCCGCGCGCTGCTGGGCATCGGGGCGGCGTGGTACGAGCGTGAGCACCAGGGTCTCGGCGTGCCCTACCCGTCGACGGCCGAGCGGTTCGAGCGCCTGGAGGAGACCCTGGAGATCTGCCGCCAGATGTGGTCGGAGAACGACGGGGCCTACGAGGGTAAGCACTACCAGCTCGCAGAGACGATCTCGCTCCCGCAGCCGGTCAACGGCACGGTCCCGGTCCTGATCGGCGGCGGAGGCGAGAAGAAGACGCTCCGCCTGGTCGCCAAGTACGGACAGGGCACCAACCTCTTCGGCGGTCCCGGCCCCGAGGCGGTCGAGTCCGTCCGGCACAAGCTCGAGGTGCTCCGCGGCCACTGCGACGACCTCGGCACCGACTACGACGCGATCGAGAAGACGATCCTCTTCCAGGGCCCCTCGGTCGAGGACCCGGACGCCTTCTTGAAGTCGATGGAGGAGTACGCCGCCCTGGGCGTCACGCTGGTCGGGCTGATGCCGACGCCCTACGTCGACCCGGTGCCGTGGACCACCTCGCTCGTGGATCTGGTGCCCCGGTTGAAGGAGATCTAGGAAGTCGGATTCAGCCTGCGGACGTAGTACACTTGTTCTAACCACGCTGCTAGCCGGACTCGTCGAGTCCGCAGGGCTGCACGAAGGGTGGGCGTCATGACGACGTCACCGACAGTAGAACTCATCACCGCGGTTCGCGTCGATCTTCGGATCCGCCTGGACAACAGTTTCTCGTCAGGGCCGCTTGACGGAGCCTGGTGGCCGCAGTCGCGGGACCTTCAGGTCGAGGCCGCCGATCTCATCGATCACTTTCCCCACCGCGTCGGCCGGATCTCGCGGCTGCTGTTCTCCCGGCCCGACTGGGACTCGGTCCCGGGAGAACCGAGCGTCCGCAAGATCCGTGCCGCCCGCGGGATCGTGAAGATCGGCTCGTTCCCCTCCGACGACACCCACCTCATCGTGCTGTCGATGGCCACCGGCGACCGGCTGCGGCTGCTGGTGGTGCCTCACGACACCGCCCCCGAGCGCGCCGAGAAGATCATGGCTCAGGCGGCCGACGACCGGAACACCTACCGCCCGGCGCAGCTGCTGGGTCTCGATGGTCCCGACCAGAGCCAGATCGGCCAGCAGATCTGGGACAACGACGGCGGAGCGTCCTAGGCCCGGCGTAGCGTCGCGGCGATGACGCTGCGGGTCTCGGCAGGGTCGATGACGTCGTCGATCTCGAACATCCGCGCGGCGTTGAGCGCGCTGGCCTGCTTGCGGTACTCCTCGGTGAGCGCGGCGACCCGCTGCTCACGCTCGGTCTCGGGCAGCTCGGCGAGCTCGGCGGCCATGGAGAGGCGTACCGCGCCCTCCAGGCCCATCGGGCCGAGGTGGGCGTCGGGCCAGGCGATGGTGAGCAGCGGGCGGTGGGTGCTGCCGCCGAGCATCGCCTGCGCGCCGAGCCCGTAGCCGCGGCGCAGGATCACGCCGACCAGCGGGGTCGACAGCTGTGCGCCGGCGACGACCATCCGGGACGCGTGCCGGACCAGGCCGCCGCGTTCGGCCTCCGGGCCGACCATGAACCCCGGCGTGTCGACCAGCGAGACCACCGGGAGGCCCCAGCGCTCGCTGAGTGCGAGGAAGTCTGCGGCCTTGACCGATGCCTCGCTGGTGAGCGCTCCGGCAAGGTGGGTCGACTGGTTGGCGATCACGCCGACCGCGATCCCGTCGATCCGCGCCAGCGCGGTCACGAGCTCGGGTGCGAATCCCTCGCGGAGCCAGGTCACCGAGTCGATGTCGGCGAGGGCCTCGACGACCGGACGTACGTCGAATGCCTCGCGGTCGTTGTGGGGCAGGAGCGTCCGCAGATCGGCCTGGTCGCCGGCCTCGCCGCCGTCGGCGGCCGGCTCGAGGTAGGAGAGGATGCTGCGTACCGCCTCGACTGCTGCCGCCTCGTTCTCGACGAGCAGATCGATGACGCCGTTGGCGGTCTGGTCCTCGACCGGTCCGATCTCCTCGGGTGCGAAGCTGCCGAGCCCGCCGCCGGCGATCATCGCCGGCCCGGCCATGCCGAGGTTGGCGTCCGGGGTGGCGATGCGGAGGTCGGCACAGCCGGCCAGGACCGCGTTGCCGGCGAAGCACCGTCCGGAGACGACGGCGATCCGCGGTACGACGCCCTCGAGCTCACCCCAGAGCGCGAACGAGCCGACGTCGAGCGCGGAGACCAGCGGGATGTCCGTGTCGCCGGGGCGACCGCCGCCGCCCTCGGTGAAGAAGACCGCCGGCAGCCGCATCCGCCCGATGACCTCGATCAGCCGGTCGGACTTGCGATGCCCGCGCATGCCTTGGGTGCCGGCCATCACGAGGTAGTCGTATGAGAGCACCGCGCACGGCCTCCCGGCGACGGTCGCGGTCCCGCCGACGATCCCGTCGGCGGGCGTCTCGACGACGAGCTCGGCCAGGTCACGGCGGCGTTCCTGGGCCGCGGTGATGAACCTCCCGTACTCGACGAACGAGCCCGGATCGACCAGATCGGCGATGTTCTCCCGAGCCGTACGCCGCCCCTTGGCGTGCCACCGGGCGACCTTGTCGGGTCGCGCCGCATCCGTCGTCAGGAAGCGGCGGGCGTGGAGCTCGGTCAGTCCAGTGGCGGGTGTGTCGTCGGTCACGCGGTCACGATAGGGAATGCCGGATCGGGTGCCTCGAGCACCCCCAGCAGCCGCTGGAGCACGCCGAGGTCACCGGAGTGCTCGATCCCGTCGAGACTCCGCCTGCCCAACAGACCCGCCAGCTGGGGACGGGTGAGCGTCAGGGTGAGGCCGGCCGCCGGGTCGGCAGCGCTGTCACGCCGGTGCACGAGCACACCGTTGTGCAGCCGGGCATGCCACCAGCCACCCTCGGCCGTGCCGTCGTGGTCGGTGAGATGCCAGTCGATGCGCAGATCGAGGTCCCACGAACTCGGGCCGTCCACGCGGATCGCCAGGGAGTCCAGCAGCTGCGAGACGGTGAGGGCGGCCAGCAGCCCGCGCCCACCACCGCGCGGCGGAGCCTTCGGGCCGTCGACGAGCTCGCGGGCGCCGGTCAGGTAGACGTTGCGCCAGGTCGCATTCTCGGCGCCGTGCCCGAGCCGGGTGTAGACCTCGGCCAGCAGCTCCCGCGCCGCGCGCTCCGACGGCTCGGCGAAGACCACATGGTTGAGCAGGGTCGCAGCGAACCGCAGGTCGTCGGTCGCTCCGCCGGCGACGAGCGCCGCAGCGTGGTCCACGGCAGCGGCCGCACCACCCAGCAGCCGCACCCAGCGCTCGCCCTCCGCCTTCGGCGGCAGCTCCCACAGGTGGGCCGGGTTGGCGTCGTACCAGCCCAGATAGCGCTGGTAGATGCCCTTCACGTTGTGGCTCAGCGAGCCGTAGTAGCCGCGCGTCGACGGCTGGGCGTCGAGGGCCGGCGGCAGGACCAGCTCCTCGGCGATCTCCTTCGGCGTCAGACCGCGGTTGATGAGGCGTACGGTCTGGTCGTGCAGGTAGGCGTAGACGTCACGCTGCCCGGCGAGGAACGCCTCGATCCGCTCCGCACCCCAGGTCGGCCAGTGATGGGTTGCGAATGCGACCTCGGAACGCGAGGCGAACAGGTCGATCGCCTCGGTCAGATAGCGCGCCCATAGGCGGGCGTCGCGCACCTCGGCGCCACGCAGGGTGACGATGTTGTGCAGCGTGTGGACGGCGTTCTCGGCCAGGCAGAGCGCTCTGCGGCCGGGGAGGAGGATGTTCATCTCCGCCGGCGCCTCGCTGCCCGGGGTGAGCTGGAACTCCATCTCCACGCCGTCTATGACGCGCGTCTCCCCGGTGCGGGTGATCGAGTCGGTCGGCTCGGCCAGCCCGATGGTCCCGGACGCCAGCCGTGGGCCGAGTCCACAGCCCACGTGTCCGTTCGGCGCGGCCGGCAGCAGGCTGCCGTACATGAATCCCGAGCGCCGGCCCATCGCCGGACCGACGTAGACGTTCTCCGAGACCGCGTGCTCGAGGAACCCCTCCGGCGCCAGGACAGGTACGTCACCATCGGCTGCCCCGAGCACGGCGCCGATGCCGCCGAAGTGGTCGGCATGGGGATGGGTCAGCACCACCCCGGTCACCGGCCGGTCCCCACGGTGCTCGCGGTAGAGCCCCAGCGCGGCGCTCGCGGTCTCGGCCGTGGTGAGGGTGTCGATGACGATGATCCCGCGGTCGCCCTCGACGATCGTGAGGTTGGCGAGGTCCAGGCCGCGGACCTGGTAGATGCCGTCGGTGACCTCGAAGAGGCCCTGCAGCGAGGTGAGCCGGCTGTGCTGCCACAGCCCGGCGTGCGCGGTGGCCGGCACGGGGGAGTCGAGGAAGGCGGTGGCGTCCGCGTCGAACGCGACGGTGCCATCGGCCCTGGTCACGACGCCCGGCTTCAGCGCCGCGACGAACCCACGGCGGGCGTCGGCCTCCTCCTGGTGGAAGTCGGTCATCACGCCCCCAGCGACGTCACCAGATCGCGGATGACCCCGTTGCGCTGGATCTCAGAGGAGCCGGTCAGCACCCGGAACATCCGCAGCCGCCGCCAGATCACCTCGATCTCCGCGCCCCGGACCATGCCGGCCTTGCCGTGCAGCTGCAGCGCCGCGTCCGCGATCTCGAAGGACCGCTCGGCCACGAACAGCTTGCACATGAACGACTCGATGCGCGGTCGCCTGCCGGCATCCAGGTCTGCCAGGGCGTCATAGGTCATCGACCGGGCGGCGTAGTAGTCGGTGGCCATGTCGGCGAGCCGGTGCTGGATCGCCTGCTTCTCCAACAGCAGCCCGTCGAAGACGGTGCGGTGCGCGGCGAAGTCGAGCGCCAGCGCGAGCGCGCGGCGGGCCGCACCGAGCGCGGTCGGGCAGTGCAGCAACCGGTTGGCGGTGACCCGGCCGAGCGCGATCCGCAGCCCCTGGCCGACCTCGCCGAGCAGGTTCTCCTGCGGCACGAAGCAGTCCTCGAGCACCACGTCGCTCTCGATGTTCTGCCCCGACAGCGGCAGGTCACCGGGCAGCACCCGGCAGCCGGGGGAGTCGAGGTCGACGAAGAAGGCTGCGTACGACTCCTCCTCGCCGGCCATCCGGGCGACCAGGATCGCGAAGTCGGCGAAGGTGCCGCCGGTGCTGAACACCTTGCGCCCGCTGATCCGGAAGCCGCCCGAGGTCGGGGTGGCCGTGGTCTGCATCCGGCGTACGTCGGAACCAGCGTCGTCCTCGGTCATCGAGAAGCAGCAGGCGCGCTCGCCGCGGACGACCGGCATCAGGTACTTCTCGATCTGGTGCTCGGTGGCGTGCTCGAAGATGGCGCCGACCCGCAGCGGTCCGCCCATGTCGCCGAGCACGCTGGTGGCGAGCTGCCTACCGGACGCGCCGATCTCCTCCTTGAGCGCGGCGAGCTCGGTGAAGCTCAGGCCTTGCCCGCCGAGCGAGGTGGGCAGGTGGATGCCGTAGAAGCCGAGCTCCCGGCTGCGCTGCCAGACCGGCTCCAGCATCGAGCGGTCCAACGGCGTCTCCGGGCCCAGGCCGAGCTCGCGCTCGTAGTCGGCGAGCTCACCGTCGAGGTAGTCGCGCAGCCGGGCGACCAGCTCATCGAGTCGCGGGTTGTCGGGGTAGGACGGAGTGAGGGAGAAGGTCATCTCAGCCGACCTTCCGCTCGGTGCCGGCCCAGTCGCGCTCGCGCAGCACCCGCCGGTCGACCTTGCCGTTGCGGTTGAGGGGGAGTGCGTCGGCGAACTCGATGATCCGGGGCACCTTCACCCCCGAGAGACGGGTGCGGCAGAAGTCGCGCAGCTCCTCCTCGGTCGCTGCGGCGCCGGCGGCGAGGGAGACGTACGCCTTCACCGTCTCGCCCCACTTATCGCTGGGTACGCCGACGACACAGGCCTCGCTGACGGCCGGGTGCTCGTAGAGCGCCGCCTCGACCTCGGAGCAGTAGACGTTGTAGCCGCCGGAGATGATCATGTCCTTCTTCCGGTCCACGATGAAGACGAACCCGTCCTCGCGGATCCGGCCCAGGTCGCCGGTGTGCACCCAGCCGTCGCGGAAGGTCTCGGCGGTCGCCTCGGGTGCGTGGAAGTACTCCTGGACGCAGTCCGGGCCGCGGGCCACGATCTCGCCGATCTCGCCGGCGGGCAGCGGGTTGTGGTCCTCGTCGACCACGATCACCTCGGTGTCGTAGACCGGGCGGCCGCAGGAGAGCAGCAGCTCCGGGTCGGACTCGATGCCGCGTACGACGTCCTCGGAGCTGAGGAACGTGATCGCGCTCGTCGTCTCACCCTGCCCGTAGCCCTGGTTGACGACCGGGCCGAAGGCCTCGACCGCCTCCCGGAGCCGCGCCGGGCTGACCGGTGCGCCACCGACCGTGATGCTCTGCAGCGCGGAGAGGTCGCGCTCGCCCAGGGTGGGCGAGGCGAGGATCAGGTTGAGCATGACCGGGACGACGAAGGTGTGCGTCACCCGCTCGCGCTCGAGGGTGTCGAGGTAGGCCTCCGTGTCGAAGGCCGGCAGCACGACCACGGCCGCGCCGCGGAAGAAGCAGCCGAGGATCACCATGCCGCTGGCGTGGGTGATCGGTCCTGGCGCGAGGTAGACCGCCTCGGCGGAGAGCGAGCCGTAGGGGTTCATCGCGAGCTTGCGCATGTTGGCCAGCCGGTTGCCGACGGTCTGGACCGCTGCCTTCAGGGTGCCCGTGGAGCCGGAGGTGAAGTTGAGGACCGCCGGCGCGTCCTCGTCGACGTCGACGTCGACCGCGACGGGGTCGGTGGTGCCCTCGGCAAGCAGGACGTCGTACGCCGTGGTGCCGGTGTCCGGGGCCGCGCCGTTGTCGAGATCGACGACCAGGCAGTCCAGGCCCTGGGCGTCGACGATCTTGCGGACCAGGTCGAGGTGGGCGCCGCCGGTGAAGATCACCTTCACCTCGGCGTCGAGCAGCACGTGCTCGACCTCGGCCGCGGCGAGTCGCGCGCTGATCGGGACCCGGAGGGCGCCGGCCTTGCAGATCGCCATCTCCGCGACCACGAGCTCGCCGCGGTTGGTGGCGAGGGTGGCGACCGGAGTGCCGGGCGGGCAGCCGCGGGCGATGAGGGCGGCGGCGAGCCGGTTGGTGTCGTCGTCGAGCTGGCGGTAGGTCCATCGGTCGGTGCCGGAGACCAGGGCGGTGGCGTCGGGAGTGAAGGTCGCGGTGCGGGTGAGATAGCTGCCGAGATTCACGGATGCCCTCCTGGTGGTCGGGGTCGCTGCTGTGAGCGCGGTCACCACGATCATAGACAGAGTGTCCAGAAACGGTCCAGCCGTTCGGGAAAGTGCTAGAACAGTGCGCATGACGGTGGTTGAGGACCGGCGCAGCCGGCGAACGCGAGGAGCGCTCCGTGACGCGCTCGTCTCCCTGGTGCTCGAGCGTGGCTATGCCGCGGTGACGGTGGAGGACATCGTCGCCGCGGCCGACGTGGGCCGGGCGACGTTCTACACGCACTTCAAGGACAAGGAGGCGCTCTACGATCACGTGGTCTCCTCGGTCCTCCTGGACCTGAAGGGGCGACTGGCTGCCGTCCTGGCCCCGGAGGACGCCGGATTCACCGGCGAGCCGGTGGCCGAGGTCTTCCGGCATGCGACCGAGCAGCCCGATGCGTACCGCATGATCCTGCGGGGCGAAGGGGACGGCCGTGGCCTGCGAGCCTTCGAGGACGCCTGGAGTGCGACCGCCCACGAGACCTTCACGGCGCGGGTGAAGGCCCATGCCGTGCGCCCACGGGTGGACCTCCAGGTGCTGGCACGGGCATGGGTCGGCGAACAGATGGCGGTGCTGCTGTGGTGGCTGGACGCTCCGGAGCCGCGGCCGGCCACGGACCAGGTGGTCGAGACGCTCGTCGAGCTCTCGCGCCGCGGCCGCTTCTGGGCGACGGGATTCGACCCCGACGCACGCTGACGTGCGGGGCGAAATGGACAGGGCGTCTTGTGTGGCGCGGGTCACTGACCTTACAGTCGGACGCGACGACCGTTACTAGACGCTCTGTCTAATATCTTGAAGGGCGGATCTCCGTGTCCTACCGCACCCTGCTGACCGAGTACCCAGTCGGAGCACGCCGCCGCGTGCTGCTGGCTGTCGTCGTGCTCGCTCTGTTCATCTCGGCGTTCGAGGGCCAACTGGCCCCCGTCCTGCCGTTGCTGCTCGACGACCTCGGGATGTCGCTCAAGACGTACGGCCTCATCACGGCCGCGTCCCTGATCTTCGGTGCCCTCGCCGGCTACCTCGGCGGCGAGCTCGCCGACCGCGTCGGCCGAGTGCGGATCCTGGTCCCGTTCATGTTCCTCTCGGCCGCCGCCTGCCTGTTCATGGCGACCGCGGACTCGGTCGGCCACTTCGCCCTGGCCCGGATCCTGCTCGCCTTCGTCGAGGGCGTCGCCGTCGCCGGGACGCAGCCGCTGATCCGTGACTTCACCCCGCGGATGGGCCGCGCCCAGGCGTTCGCGTTCTGGAGCTGGGGCTCGGTCGGCGCCAACTTCTTCGCCGCGGCCGTGGCCTCGGCGACCCTGGGCGTCTTCGGCAACCAGTGGCGCTCGCAGCTGTTCATCATGGCCGGCGCCGCCCTCGTCGGCGCCATCGTGGTCGCCCTCACCCTGCGCGACCTGAGCCCCGAGGTCCGCCGCGCCGTACGCCTCACCGAGGACGAGGCCCGCACCGTCGAGGTGCCACCGGGGAGAACCGGTCTGCTCTTCCTCCTCACCCGCCGGGCCTTCTGGACGCATGTGCTCGCGATGTCCTTCCTCTACGTCCTGCTCGCCACCATGAACGCCTACGCCCAGACGATGCTCGTCCAGCAGTTCGGCGTCTCGGTCCGTGCCGCCTCGGCGATGACGATGGTCTTCTGGCTCAGCAACCTCGCGCTGAGCCTGGTCTTCGCCCGCTTCTCGGACCGTACGCAGCGGCGCAAGGCCTTCATGGTCGGCGGCGGCGTCGCCGCGACGATCTTCCTGGGCGCCTTCCTGGCGCTCATGGGCCAGGGGAGCGGCGCGTCCTCGAGCATGGTGATCGTCCTCTTCGTCGGTATCGGCGTCGCCCTGGCGGCGATCTTCGGCCCGTGGATGGCGAGCTTCTCCGAGCACGTCGAGGAGGTCCACCCCGACATCCAGGGCCGCGCCTTCGGCCTCAACCACCTGCTCAACCGCACCTTCATCCTGGCGACGGTCCTCTTCGCACCGCGCGTGGTCGAGGCGACGGGCGGCTGGGAGCGCTGGATGACGATCGCCTGGGTCGCGACGGCGCTGTTCACCATCACCGCGGCACTCGTTCCCGGCGTGACCGGTCGCCACTCCCGGACCGACGCGGACGCCGACGCCGGTGCCGTCACGCAGCCTGCCTCGTGACCCGCGAACGCCGAGGCCGGCTGGACAGCTGGCTCTACAGCTCGACCGAGGAGCCCGACGTCAGGTTCACGCTGGCCAACGAACGTACGTTCCTGGCCTGGATCCGCACCTCGCTGGCGTTCCTCGCCGTCGCGGTCGCGGTCGACACTCTCGAGGTGGGCGGCGGCACGGCCCTGGCCGTGCTCGCTCCGCTCAGCCTCGCGATCCTCGCGGCCGCGTGCGCGGCGTGGTCCTGGTGGAGCTGGGTACGCAGCGAGCGGGCGATCCGCCGGCGGGATGCCCTGCCGACCCGCCGAGCACCGCTTCCGCTGGTCTTCGGCGTACTCGGCTCGGTCGCGCTCGTCTCGATGGCCCTGCTGGTGTGAGCGGGGCCGACGTCAACGGGGCCGGCGTGGGCGACCCGGGGCTGCAGCCCGAGCGGACCGAGCTCGCCTGGCGGCGTACGCATCTGGCTCTGGTGGTCGCCGCGCTCGTGGTGGTCCGCCATCCGCTGACCGGCGACAGCCCGTGGTTACGGGTCGGGAGTGCGGCGCTGGTGGCCGCACTGGCCGTCTTCCTGCTCATCGGTCGCCGCCGGGTCGGGGTCACGGCAGCGGTCGCGGGCGCGATCGCCGTGATCGAGACGATCGGGATCGTCTGGTGAGGTCGAGGCTCGCGACGGCCCGGGTGAACCGGAATGTCGCCCCGTCCTGAAGGTCCCTTGATTTCCCGACGCAAGCGAGTAAGCATGATTACATGCTTACAACTGAGTTGCGCGGGTGGTTCACCGGACGACTGCCCGATGGTGTGTACGACGAGATCGTCGATGTCGTGGTCGACCGCGAGGAGATCACCGTCGTCGGAAGGATCAAGGAGCCGAAGACGGCCGAGGGCGCTTCGGACGAGGAGAAGGCTGCCGCCTACGAAGGGCGGGCGAGCGAGTTCCGCGAGCGCACCCGTGAGGACCGGATGGCCGTCGCGCGGCAGGCCGAGCGGCGATTCGACCGGAAGGTCTCCTGGGGCGTGGAGGTCGGGGGAGAGCGGCACATGTTCACCACCGTCTCCGCGCCGGTGATGACCCGGCTGCGTCAGCCCGAGCGCGCGGTCCTCGACCTGCTCGTCTCCGGCGGCGTCGCCCGGAGTCGCAGCGACGCGCTCGGCTGGTGCGTGAAGCTCGTCCAGCAGCACTCGAGCGAGTGGCTCGAGGAGCTCCAGCAGTCGCTGGTCAACGTCGAGCGGGTGCGCGCGAACGGTCCCGACAAGGGCTGAGGCGAGCCGCTAACCGGATCGTCAGTCGACCGGTTGACCGAAGGAGAACGTGCCCGGGACGGTGATGGTCGCCAGGGTGTCCTCGTCGGTGACCGAGATGTTCGACCACGTCGACACCGTGTGCACTGCCTTCTGTCCGTTGGGGCAGTCGAGAACGGTGCTGGGCGCGGGTGCGGTCACCGTCAGGGAGCCGGTCACGTTGCCGTTCCTGGCGGCCTTGAACTCTCCGGACTTCGAGTAGTCACCGCTGATCGCGGTCTTCTTCGGGTCGTCCGGGTTGTGGCCACCTCGGTTGACGCACTGATAGGTCGCGTCGAGGTGAGCGGTGACGGTGATCGTCTCGACTGCACCGCTCTCGAGGCCGGCCTCCTTGAAGGCGACGGTGACGGAGGACAGATCCGCGTCGGTGACCTTGGTCAGGTGCTTGATGAAGTGCGGGCTGCCGCCCGCGAGGGCCGGTGCGGCGGCCAGGACCGTCGCAGACGCGGCGGCGGCGATCGCGGTGAAGATGCTGTGGATGCGCATGCTCATGTCCCCCGTAGATGACGTGTCGTGGGCGCAGCCGCCCGGATGATGTGGAGTGTGGCACGTCGATTCGGCATGCATCCATAGTCCAATCGACTCATCATGGCTAAGCCGACAGCAAAGACAAGCGAATGGACCCAAAAGGGCGTGATCACATCGACCCAGCCGCAGGAAGGATCGTCACGGTTGTCCGGCGGCCAGAGTGTCGATCGTGAGCAGCGCGAGTGCCGCCGCCTGGTCGCCGAGGATGCTGTCGTCGAAGGCGGCGTCAGGGGAGTGGTTCGGGGCCGCATCCGCGCTCGGGGCGGCGCCCAGCAGCACCATCGTGGTCGGGACTCGCTGGCTGACGAACGAGAAGTCCTCGGCCCCCATCGTCGGTCGCGGCACCTCGACGACACGCGGCCCGAAGGCGTTACGCAGCGTCTCCATCGCACGTCGGGTGACCGCCTCGTCGTTGATGACGCTCGGATAGCCGGTTTCGAGCACGACCGTCGCCTCCAGTCCGTGCGCGGCCCCGATGCCCTCGATGAGCTGAGGGAGCTCTCGCTCGATCCTGGACAGTGTGTTCGGGTCGACGGTGCGTACGGTGCCCGTGAGCTGGACCGACTCGGGGATCACGTTGTCCGCTCCGGAGCCCGCGGTCAGGTTGGTCACCGAGATGACGACCGGGTCGAAGGAGTCGAAGCGGCGCGCGGTGTAGGTCTGTAGGGCCAGCACGATCTCGGCCGCGACGGGGACCGGGTCGAGAGCCTCGTGGGGGCGCGACCCGTGCCCGCCGCGACCTACGAGGTCGATCGTCAGATGCGTCGAGCTCGCCGTCACCGTGCCCGGCCGGGTGAGGAAGATCCCGCGCGGCGCGTTGCCGACATGGATCGCGTACGCAGCCACTGGCCGGTCGCCGGTGGCGTCGAGCACGCCTTCATCGATCATCAGCTTCGCACCGCCGTGCCCCTCTTCGCCCGGCTGGAACATCAGGATGACGTTTCCGGTGAGGTCAGTGCGGTTCTCGGCGAGCAGCCGGGCCGCGCCGACCAGGCCGGCGACGTGCAGATCGTGACCGCACGCGTGCATCGCGCCGTTCGTAGATCGGTAGGGAACCTCGACCGCCTCCGTGATCGGCAGTGCATCCATGTCGGCGCGCAGCAGCACGGTCGGGCCGGGCAGCCCGCCGCGCAACACGGCGGTGACGGACGAAAGTGATCGTCCCTGGGTGATCTCCAGATCCAGACCGGACAACGCCTCGAGTACTCGGCGCTGGGTGCCCGGCAGGTCGAGTCCGAGTTCTGGCTGGGCATGGATGCTCCGACGGAGCTCGACCAGGTCGGGAACGAGCGCCTCGGCGGACGTGATGACCCGAGACACGAATCGGGGGTTACTGGACAGCATGTCCAGAAACTATCAGAACGGGCGCCCGGCGGCCTCCCGCTCAGCGCGCTGCTGGACAAGCTCCTCGACCTGGGTCGGAAGTGTGGTCTCGAAGTCGATCAGCTTCGCCCAGGTCGGGGTGACGACGATCCGGACCATGCTGTCGTACAGCGAGCGGACCTCGGCCTCCCAGGCGACCCGCTGCTCGGCCGACATCTCGTAGGAGCCGTTCATCTGGAGGTACTCCCAGGGGATTCCGTCGACGAGGTCGAGCTCGACCGTGCCACGGATGAGCAGGATCTTGGGCGGGTGCGCCTCGGTGTCGATGGTCAGCGCGACCACCGGGTTGTGGCGCAGCGAGATGAGCTTGGGGGAGTTGGGCGTGGTGCACATGACGACCTCTGAGCCGTTCCAGGTGAACCCGATCGGGACGTTCCTCGGGGTGCCGTCCTTGGCGACGTACGCCAGTCGGGTCAGGTCACGCGCCAGGAGCTCCTGGCTCAACGGACGGCTGAGGACCTCGTCGATCTCGCTGCGCTGCATGGTGTTCGACATCTGCTTCTCCTCGGATGTGGCGACCTCGGCTGGTCGCATTCACTCCATGAACGGAGACGTTCGTGTCGTCTCTACATCCTGCGCGGGAGATCACCAGTCGTCGGACAAGATGGTTCGCATGGACCACGAGAGTGCACGGCGCTCGGCCGCCTTCGTAGGACTCGCCACGCTGCCGATCGGGGCAGCGATCCTCCTCGCGCCGGAGCGGGTGGGCCGGGCGCTGAAGCTCGGCGACCACCCCACGGCGCTGCGAGCGATCGGTGTCGCGGACCTGGCGCTCGTGCCCGGGTTGCTGGCGGGTCGCCGCAGACTGCCGTGGATGGCTGCTCGCGCCGGGCTCAACGTGGCGATCGCGGCGTACTGCGTGAGCCTCGCCCGCAGCGAGGGCACCATCGGGCCGAAGATCGCGGCATCAGCCCTGGCGGTCGCCACGGCCGCCGACGCCCGCACGATCCTTGCCCTGCGCGAAGGTGAGAGTCGTCGGCCCTGACGTGGCGACATCGATCTGGGTGCGGATGCCGCGGCGGTAGGCCGAGGGCGAGACGCCCAGGCGGGCGACGAAGGTGCGGCGGAGGGCCTCGGCGCTCGAGAACCCGGCATCGGACGCCGCCTGCGCCACCGAGCGGCCGGCCTCCAGCCAGCTCCGCGCCAGATCGAAACGTACGCTCGCGGCGTACTCGGCAGGGCTCATGCCGACCTCGTCCTGGAAGAGGCGCGTGAGGTGGCGCGGGCTGATGTTGACGTGACGCGCCAGGGAGATGACGCTGTGCCGGTACGACGGGTCCTGGGCGATGAGCTCGGTGATGACGCGCACCGGGCTCTCGGGCACCGCGACAGCGCGCAGCGGAGCCGAGAACTGGGCCTGTCCGCCCGAGCGCCGTAGGTAGACGAGGAGCCCCTGCGCGGCCCGCCGGGCGGTTGCCACGCCGAGGTCGTCCTCGACCAGGGCCAGCGCAAGGTCGATGCCGGCGGCGACGCCGGCGGACGTCGCGACGTGGCGGTCACGTACGAAGATGCGGTCCGGCTGTACGTCGACGAGGGGGAACCGGCGTGCCAGGTCGTCGGTGAACTTCCAGTGGGTGGTCGCGCTGCGCCCGTCCAGCAGGCCGAGCTCGGCCAGGACGAACGCCCCGCTGCAGATCGACACGACTCGTCTGGCCCGGACGGCCAGGGTCTGCGCAGCGGTGAGCAGCTCGTCGGTCACGAAGACCGACGGCGCACGCTCGCTGCCCGGGACGATGAGCGTGTCGAGCGGCGGGGCGTCGGCTGCGGCAGCACTCACGGCGATACCGCCGCCGATCGACGAGGTCACCGCGGCGCCCGAAGGCGAGAGCAGGACGACCTCGTAGGCCTCTGTCGCCTGGTTGGCCTCCACGAAAACCTCGGCGGGACCGACATAGTCCAGCGCCTTCACGCCGTCGAACAGGAGGAAACCGATCCGTCGCCTCGTACCAGCCATCGACATCCTCTCGTAGTTGTGGATTGAGTATTCCATAACTGTGGTCATGAAGACCGGTAGATTCGGGGGATGGCCAGACCTCGGGAGATCTCAGTCACGGCGGTACGTGACGCAGCGCTCGACGTGTTCCGTGAGCATGGCTACGAGCGAACCTCCATGCATGACCTCGCCGAGCACACCGGCGCGGGCAACGGCAGCATCTACGCGGCGTTCGGCAGCAAGCGCGGCCTCTTCCTCGCAGCCCTCGAGGCGTATTGCGGCGGCCGGATCACCCTGACGACCGACGCCCTGGCGGGGGAGGACGGAGCCCGTGAAGCCGTACGCCGCTACCTGCTGCGCATCGCGGACGACTGCACCGCGGATCCGCGGCGGCTCGGCTGCCTCATGGTGCGGTCGCTGGCAGAGCTCGCCGACCGCGATCCCGAGGTGGTCGGCATCTGCAGGCGGACCCTCGACGCGATGGAGGAGCGGATCGCGGCCCGCATCGGGACCGGCACCGGTGCGGGCACGATCGCGCACGAGATCCTGCTCTTCTCGCAGGCGCTGATCCAGGCCGGGGCCACGGCGACGCCGCGGCGAGAGCTGCGCGAGTCGGCGAACGCCTACGTCGACCGGCTCGCCCTGGCCTGACGCGCGTCCGATTCCGAGGGATTCGCGGCCGATCCGGCAGGCGACCCGGGGCGGTGAGGACGGCGACGATGGTGAAGTCCTCGCTGAACCGATCCAACAGGAGCACCATGCCCTTCTTCACCACGTCCGACGGCACCGACATCCACTACTCAGACTGGGGGACCGGTCAGCCGATCGTGTTCAGCCACGGCTGGCCCCTCAGCTCGGACGCCTGGTCGCTCGAGCGCAAGACGCTCGCCGACGCCGGCTACCGGGTGATCGCCCACGACCGCCGCGGCCACGGGAAGTCCGCCCAGCCCTGGCAGGGCAACGACATGGACACCTACGCGCGCGACCTCGCCGAGCTCGTCGAACACCTCGACCTGCGCGACGCGGTCTTCGTCGGCCACTCGACCGGCGGGGGAGAGGTCGTCCGCTGCGCGGCTCAGCACGGGAACGGACGCGTCGCCAAGGTCGTCACGATCGGTGCGGTCCCGCCGATCATGCTCCAGACCGAGGCGTACCCCGACGGGCTTCCGATCGAGGTCTTCGACGGGATCCGGGCCGGCGTGCTCGCCGACCGCTCGAACTTCTACCGTGAGCTGGCGCCGTCGTTCTTCGGCTTCAACCGTGACGGCGTCGAGACGTCGCAGGGCGCGATCGACGACTTCTGGCGCCAGGGGATGCTCGCCGGGATCCAGGCGGCGTACGAGTGTGTCGCGGCCTTCTCGGCGACCGACTTCACCGAGGACCTGAAGGCCCTCGATGTACCGATCTTCATCGCGCACGGCGACGACGACCAGATCGTGCCGATCGGCAACGCGGCGCTGAAGTCGATCGAGCTGGTCAAGGACGGCACGCTCAAGGTCTACCCGGGCGCTCCGCACGGGATCTTCGGCGCGTACCAGCAGGAGCTGATCCAGGACATCCTCGACTTCATCAAGAAGTGAGCGCGTAGCGACTCCGTGGCGCGGTACCGCCTCGCGTGGTCCCGCGCCACGACCTGGCGCCGGCGAACCGGCGTCGTCAGGGCGTGATGTTCTGGTTGTGGCTGAACAGGTTCTCCGGGTCGTAGGCCTGCTTGACCTTCCTGAGTCGCGCGTAGTTGTCGCCGTAGGTGTCGGTGACGCGGCCTTGGTCGTCGCCGGACATGAAGTTCACGTACCCGCCCGCCTCGGAGTGCGGCGTGAGCGCGGCAGCGTAGTCGCGGACCCACGCGATGTTGGCGGCGTCGTCGGAGGCGTCCGGCCAGGCGGAGACGATGACCGTCGAGAACGTCGCGTGACGGTAGGAGAACGCGGTGTCCGTCGCGCCGACACGTGAGGCGGCGCCGTTGATCGGGTACAGGTGCATCGTCGAGCTCGCGTTCGGGGCCTTCGGGCCGTGGGCCAGGTGCGCCTCGATCGCTTCGTCGGTCAGCTCGGTGACGTAGTTGCCCTTCCAGTAGCTGCGTACGCCACGGGGGAACAGGTCGTCGAACGCGCTGTTGAGCCACGGATACGGCATGGGCGACACCATCTCGCCGACGCGCGGCGCGAGGTCGCGGAACGGCTGCATCGCCGCCTCGCCCTCCTCGACCGGCCCGCTCCAGTGGACGACGGCCGCGCAGAACGTGTCGCCGTGCCGGTCCTCCGGAAGGAACGGCAGGGGAGGAGCCACCTGGAATGCCGGGAAGGCGCCGTAGCGCTCGTCGGCGTCGGTGATCCAGCCGCGGAAGAACCGCAGCAGGTCCCCGGCGTGCTCCAGCTCGTAGAAGAAGAGTCCGACGACGACCTGGTCCACCGGATGCAGGTCGAACTCGAAGCTCGTGACCACCCCGAAGTTGCCGCTGCCTCCGCGCAGCGCCCAGAACAGGTCGGCGTTCTCGGACTCGCTCGCGTGTCGGAGCTGCCCGTCCGCGGTGACGACGTCGGCCGATCGGAGGTTGTCGATCGAGAGACCGAAGCCACGGGTGAGGTAGCCGATGCCGCCGCCGAGCGTGAGGCCGCCGACGCCGGTCGTCGAGACGATCCCGCCCGGCGTGGCGAGGCCGTGCGCGTGGGTGGCTTCGTTGAGGTCGCCCAGGGTGGCGCCGCCACCCACGCGAGCCGTTCGGGCGTCGACCTCGACGGAACGCATGGGGGACAGGTCGATCACCACGCCGTCATCGATGGTCCCGTAACCGGGTGCGCTGTGCCCGCCTCCACGTACGGCCAGCGGCAGGCCGGTGTCGCGAGCGAAGTTCACCGCGGCGATGACGTCGTTGACGTCCGCGGCCGGCACGACAGCGGCCGGACGACGGTCGATCATTCCGTTCCACACGGCTCGAGCCGTTTCGTAGTCTGGGTCGTCGGGCGCGATGACCCGCGACACTTGTTTGCGAAGTTCGTTGATGGATGTCATGACGCCAGCGTCATCCGCGGCAATGGCGGCAACCGGTCCGGCGACGCCACGTCATCGAGTTCCGGTACACGGGGGCGGTCGCGGGAGAGGGCTCAGAAATGAGTGACTTGACATAATGTGCATTATCGGCGAATTATCCAACCGTTGAAACAGGGCCCGAGCGGCTAGGGTTCGCTGCTGTGACAGAAGACTTCGATCCGACCGCGCACAACCGCGTCGCGTGGGACGAGCTGGTCGACAACGACAACGAATGGTCGCGGCCGGTGGGTCCCGAGGTCATCGCGAAGGCACGTCAAGGCGACTGGTCGGTGGTTCTGATCGGCCACGAGCCGATTCCACGTGATTGGTTCCCGTCCGAGCTGCCCGGTGCTCGGGTGCTCTGCCTTGCCTCCGGCGGTGGCCAGCAGGGTCCGGTCCTCGCCGCAGCGGGCGCCACGGTGACCGTCTTCGACAACTCGCCCAAGCAGCTAGCCCGTGACGATGAGGTGGCCGCTCGTGACGGGCTGGGCCTTCGTACCGTGCTCGGTGACATGCGCGACCTCGGCGCCTTCGACGACGCCAGCTTCGACGTCATCGTCAACCCGGTGTCGAACGTGTTCTGTCCCGACCTGACGCCGGTCTGGGAGGAAACGTTTCGAGTCCTGCGTCCCGGCGGGACGCTCATGGTCGGCTTCATGAACCCGGACGTCTACATCTTCGACGAGGTGGCGCTCGACCGACAGGAGCTCGTGGTGCGTCATCGGCTCCCGTTCAGCTCGCTCGACCTCTCGCCGGACGACCGGATGCGCGCCTACGGAAGCGGCCCGATCGAGTACAGCCACTCGCTGACCGAGCAGATCGGCGGGCAGCTGGCGGCCGGGTTCATCCTGACGCATCTCAGCGAAGCGCCGCACCACGCAGACGTCACGGCGCAGCACTTCCCCGCCTATATCGCGACCCGTGCGGTCAAGCCATCTATGTGACTGATTGCTCGTGGCGGCAACTCTGATCAGAACGGCGGCGGCCCGACGATGGTGATGCCGCCGTTGAGTTCCCCGCTCCGTGCGATCCGGTCGAAGTCGGTCACACGGGCAGACCCTTCGAGCGGCTCGGAGGCGCCGCGATAGAACGCCTCGCACGCGTCCGACGGCTGGAGCGCCAGCACTCGGGCCACGTCGCTCAGCACCATGAAGGCGTGCGGCACGTCGCGGGGCACCATCACGAAGTCGCCGGTGTCGAGCTCGACGTCGTCAGTGTTGATGCGGTAGCGCAGCTGGCCCTCGAGGACCCAGAGCGACTCGGCGACCGGGTGCGTGTGCATCGGTGTCACCTTGCCTGCGTTCATCTCGATCTCGACCACGCTCAGTCCTTCGCCGGGGTCGGCGCCGGAGGTCTTCCAGGTCCAGATGCCACCTCCGGCGAACCAGAGCTTCTCGCCCTCACCCGCGTGACGTACCACCGGTGCCACTGCGATCTGTCCGTTCATGTCGTACTCCTTTATGGGACTTGAATCCTATAATGAAACTGCCATACCATATGGATTGTGTCAACCAACAGCTACCTCGCAACCGGCCGTAGCAACCAGAAGCAGCGCACCCGTGAGCACCTCCTTGGGACGGCGCGCAGGCTCATCGAGAGCGGTGACACTCCTCGCGTCGAGGACGTCGCGAAAGAGTCAGGCATATCCCGGACGACGGCGTACCGGTACTTCCCGACGCAGGCCGACCTCCTTGCCGCGGCCTTCCCGGAGACGGCGGCTGCGTCACTGATGCCCGATCCTGCGCCGGAGGGCGTCGACGCCCGGGTCGACGCCGTGGTGACCGCGCTCATCGACACCATCGAACGCACCGAGCACCAGCAGCGCGCCATGCTGCGGCTCTCGCTCGGCGAAGCGCCGCACGAGCTGCCGTTGCGTCAAGGCCGGGCGATCGGGTGGCTGGAGGAGGCGCTCGACCCGGTCCGAGCGGATCTCGGCGAGGAAGCCGCCCATCGGCTCGCGGTGGCGATCCGCAGTGTGTGCGGCATCGAGACGCGGGTCTGGCTCCGCGACATCGCGCACCTGGATCCGGATGACGTCCGGGACCTGCAGTTGTGGATGGCTCGTGCACTGCTCGCCCGGACTATGGAGGACCCACCGCCGGCGTGACTGCGTGTCGGCCGGTTAGAACAACTGCCGGATGTCACGGACTTCCGTCGTCCGAGCTGAAGCCGTAACGCTTACTGCTCGAATGGCTCAGCGGTCTCACGTAGCACCTCACGCGCTGGTGAGAGCAGGACGGCGTCGCGCGTGTCGGCGGCGGTCGCCTTGACGTAGATCCCGGTCGTCTTGAGGTCTTCGTGACCGAGCAGCCCCTGCACGGCAGGCACCGGTACGCCGGAACGGATCAGTCCCTTAGCGGCGCTGTGCCGAAACGCATGCGCGGCTTCTCCAGGCTGCTTCGGGACGCCGGCCAGGCGGATCCAGGTCTCGACCAGATGGTTCAGCGCGCCAGGACGCAGCTGCTTGCCCGAGGTCAGCAGGAACAGACTGTCGGCTGCGTCGCGAGCGCCGAAACGGGCCTCCAGCTCGACCAGGTAGAGATCGACCGCGTCGACGGCCTCGGGTGGCAGCGGCAGGTTGCGCTGCTTGTCGCCCTTGCCGATGACCCGCACCAGCGTCTCGCCGTCGGGCTCGCGCCGGATGGAGCCGATGGTGAGACCGCACAGCTCCGCGGCACGTACGCCGGTGGTGACCAGCACCGCGAAGATCGCCCGGTCCCGAGCCGGCCAGCGGCGCCGGTCGGTGCCTTCGCGCGGGGTCGACGCGACCCGTGCCAGGCGGCGGAGCTCGTCGACGCTCCAGCCAGCTGGCAGCCGGCTGGGCCGCTCGGGTGCCTCGATACGCAGCGTCGGGTCCACCAGCAGGTGTCCCTCGAGCTGCAGCCAATGGGTGAAGAGCCGCAGCGTGCCGACGCGGCGTTGACAGGTGGCTGCGGCCGAGCTCTCCCGCAGCGACCTGTAGGCGATGCGTACGTTCTGATCGGTCAGCGCCGAGATCGGGACCAGCGCCAGAACGTCGGCATCAGGCTCGCCGCCCGCGTCGACATGCAGCTGCCGCGCCCAGGCGGCGATGTCCTGCCGGTAGGCGCTGCGAGACTTGTCGTTGAGCCCGCGGCGCGTGAGTGTGGCCCGGTCGGTCAGGAACTCCTCGACGACATCGCCGAACATCACACCATCGTCAGGTACGCTCACATCCCCCGATATTACAGTCTTTTCGAACATTTCTGCGATAGGGGGTACTATCGCGGAAATCGGGAATGGTGGCAGACTCCGGCCGTGGCCGACACTGCTGTGACTCACCGCACCGAACACGTCAACGGAATCGACCTGCACTGGGTTGAGTCAGGGCCGGCGGACGGCCGGCTCGTGATCCTGGTTCACGGGTTTCCGGAGTCCTGGTACTCGTGGCGCCACCAGATCGCCGCGCTCGCCGACGCCGGCTACCGGGCGGTTGCGATCGACGTCCGTGGCTACGGCGGGTCCTCGAAGCCGCGTGCGATCGAGGACTACCGGATGCTGCGCCATGTCGGCGACAACGTCGGCCTGGTGCACGCCCTGGGCGCGGAGACGGCCACCATCGTCGGGCACGACTGGGGCGCTCCGATCGCCTGGACGACGGCTCAGCTGAGGCCGGACGTCTTCACCGCCGTCGCCGGACTGTCGGTGCCGTTCAGCCCCTCCGGACGCCGTCGGCCCACCGAGGCGATGGCACAGGCCGGCGGTGACGACGAAGACTTCTACATCTCCTACTTCCAGACCCCGGGTGTCGTCGAGGCCGAGATACTGCCTGACGTACGCCGCTGGCTGCTCGGCATCTACTACTCGATCTCGGGCGACGGTGTGCTCGCCGCCGGCGGGGATCCGCGCGGGGCGCTCGGGTTGGTGCCACGCGGCGACCGGCTCTCGGACCAGTTCAGCTACCCCACCGAGATGCCCGAGTGGCTGAGCGATGCCGATGTCGACTTCTACGCCCGCGAGTTCGCCGACTCCGACTTCTTCGGTCCGCTCGCGCGCTACCGCAACATCGACCGCGACTGGGAGGATCTCGCGGCCTTCGGCGACGTGCCGATCAGGGTGCCGTCGCTCTTCGTCGCCGGCGAGTACGACGGGCCCGCGATCACCGGCCGGCGCCAGATCGAACGCTTCGACCAGACCCTGCCGGGTCTCACTCGATCGGTGGTACTCCCCCGGTGTGGACACTGGGTCCAGCAGGAGCGCCCCGAGGAGACCAACAAGCTCCTGCTCGAGTTCCTGGCTAGCTCAGAGCCAGGCTGATCGCCAGGGCGACGACGGCGAGCAGCGGGATGACGCCCTGCTTGAGCGCCGCGCCGCGCTTGTCGGGCGAGGAGATGAACAGCACCGCCGCGGCGGCTGCCATCGAGCCTGCTCCGGCGAAGACCAGGGCCGAGCCGACCGCTGCGGAGCAGACCGGGTACAGGACGATGCCGACCGCGGTGACGATGGCGAGGAACAGGTTGTAGAAGCCCTGGTTGAACGCCAGCTCCTTGGTCGCCTCGGCCTCCTCGGCGCCGAGCCCGAACACCGCCCGCGTCTTCGGGCTCGTCCAGGTCAACGACTCCATGACGAAGATGTAGACGTGCACCAGGGCGGCCAGAGCGGCGAGCACCAATCCAGCAACGACCATCACAGACCTCTTCCGGGTTGGGTGCTCGAGCACCGGCTGAGGCTGACAGTAACCGATCCTCGGACCGATCCTCGGACCGATCCTCAGAACCGCACCGGGAACACCTCGGTGCGCGCGACGGCTGCGTCGCGCTCGGCGCTGAGTGCCGTACGCCGCTCGTCGTTCATGTAGGCGTCCAGCGCGGCCTGGTGCGGGAACCGGAAGAGCTGGACCTCGTCGGGCTGCCCGGGCGCGTCGTCGGCGATCGCCCGGTGCACCACTTCCCCGCCGTGCTCCGAGATCAACTTCAGGACGCGGTCCTCGTAGGCGTGGAGCGCCTCGGCCTCTCCCCCGTGCGCCCACAGGAGACAGCACAGGCGGATCGAGTCTTCGGGTTCACCTGACATAACGGCCACCGTATCGAAGCCCGTGCATATACGCAGACGACATCGGGTACCTGCCCGCAATGACGAGCTACGTCCTGGACATGGTGGGCGCCACGGTGGTGGTGCTCCTGGTCCTGATGGTGCTCGCGGCCGCAGCCGGTTTCCTGGTGGCGAGGCTGGAGAGACGGCGCGCACGCCGAATCCACGACGATCTCGTCGGGATGCGTGACCAGCCCGGTCGGCATCGCCGCTAGCGCAGCCGTTCCCTCGGCTTCCCGGCACAGCTGATGCACGTGCGCGCGACCGGGCGCGCCTCGAGGCGGCCCGCGCCGATCGGCCGGCCGCAGCCTTCACAGGTCCCGTACGTGCCCGCGCTCACGCGCTCCAGCGCGGCGTCGATCTCGGTGAGATGCTCTCGCGCCTGGCGTACGAGCGCTTGGACCTGGGACCGCTCGAAGGCGATCGTCGCGCCCTCAGGATCGTGCTCGTCGTCGGCGTTGGTGTCGCGGGAGGCCGCGACGACAGCGTCGAAGTCGTCGGTGAGGTCCGCCAGGCGCGCGAGCGTCTGCCGGCGCTCGGTCTCGAGCCGTTCGCGCGCCTGATCCATGTGGTCGACGGTAACTCGATGGTCCTCGCTGGTGCTCCGGGGTCGTCCGTCGGTCTGAAACGCCTCTCGCCGAGAGGGCGCCGCGGTGGCAGGATCTTCGCCATGACCGTGGTGCGACCTCATCGGCTGATGCGGATGAGCGGACGCGACCCCAACGAGGTGGGTCGCTCCGCCACTCCCCTGGAGCTGCTGTTCGACCTCGCGTTCGTCGTCGCGTTCGCGCAAGCCGGCAACGCGTTCGCTCACCTGGTCGCCGAGGAGCATCTGGGGCCCGCGATCGGCGGGTTCCTGTTCACCGTCGTGGCGATCTGCTGGGCATGGATCAACTTCGCGTGGTTCGCCTCCGGGTTCGACACCGACGATTGGGTCTTCCGCGCTCTCACGATCGTGCAGATGGCCGGCGCCATCGTCGTGGCCCTCGGCGTTGCGCCGTTGTTCGAGTCGATCGACCACGGTGGAGTGCTCGACAACCGCGTCCTGGTCGGGGGCTACATCGTGATGCGCGTCGCGATGGTCGCCCAATGGCTTCGGGCTGCGTCGCAGTCCCCCGCCTACCGCAACACCGCGCTCACCTATGCCGGGTCGATCCTTGTCGCGCAGGTCGGTTGGGTGGTCCTCGCGGTGACTCAGACGAGCTCGGTGGCACTGGTGGTGCTCGCGTCGGTCGTCTTCTACGGCATCGAGATGATCGGCCCGATCTACGCCAAACGCCGCTGGGGCATGCCCTGGAATGCGGAACACATCGCTGAGCGCTACGGGCTGCTGCTCATCATCACGCTGGGCGAGGTCATCCTCGGAACGGTCGCGGCGGTGGCCTCGGCCGTCGAGCACGTCGGCTGGTCACAGGAGTCGATCCTGCTCGTGGTCGCCGGCACGCTGTTGGCCTTCGGGATCTGGTGGGACTACTACATCATTCCGTTTGCCCACTTCATCGAGCGCCATCGAGAACGGGCCTGGATCTTCGCCTACGGCCATATCCTCATCTTCGCCTCGGTTGCAGCCTTCGGCGGTGGCATCCATGTGGCGGCGTACGTCATGGAGGGCGAGGCGACCATCGGCGTGCTCGGTGCGGTGCTGTCGGTCGTGATCCCGTTGGCAGTCTTCACGATCGCGTACTTCGGCATCTACTCATCACTGATGGGGCGCGTCGACATGCTGCACGTCAACTTGGCCGTGGGCATGCTCGCGGTCCTGGCGCTCGGCGTGGTCGCGGCGGCAACTGGCGTCTCGCTCGGCTGGTCCCTGCTGATCGTTGCCGCCGCGCCCTTCGTGACGGTCGTCGTCTACGAATCATGGGGCTATCGCCACGTGGCCGCCGATGTCGAGACCATCTGAACGGCCCGGCGGATCGGCGCGCACAGCTCGACCTCAGCAGTCGAAGACCGACCAGCAGATCTCGTTGCGGATCCGCTGGTCGTCGAGGACGAGGTCGCGGATGGGGTCCGGGAGCTGCTCGCGCTGCCAGCGGCACTCCCGGCGCCCGGCCTCGATGGCCTCGCCGGGAGGGGCCGCGTCGCGCACGGCCTTGATGGCGTACGCGGCCGCGCCCAGGTCGTGGGCCGCGACATGGGCGACCACGCCGGCCTGTCCGGCGGAGTAGGCGGCGTTGCGGGCGGCTCCACGCAAGGGTCGGGCCGCTCCCATGGCGTGACCGCCGAGAGCGCGCGTCTCCATCATCTTGAGCTCACCGCGGGCCCAGGAGCGCGCGGCCTCGATGGCCTCCCGGGGGCGCGGGTCGTCGGGGCACTCCGCCTCGAAGAGCGGGAGGACGTGCTCTGCGCACGTCGCCGCCCACAGCGCGAGCAGCTGGTGGTCGGCGTCGGTGAGCGTGCCACCGCGGCGGACCGTGATCAGGCGCGGGTCGCGTTCCTTGGCCAGGATCATCGCTCTCCCTCGTTCGCCGGCCCGGTCTCCGGACGGTCCGGTCCGGGCCCGTCGGGGTGGGTGAGGTCGTAGGCGGCGGAGACCTTCTTCGGGACGCACAGGCGCCAGGCGTCGACGACGAACTCACACGCCTCGACGGGGTCGAGCGCGGCCAGGGACGACTCCACCCAGTTGAACCGCATCTCCGACTCGCGGGGCAGGTGGAACGTGTCGGGCGCGCTCGCGACCAGCGCGGCGCGCTCCTCCTTCGGGAAGCCGAACCCCATCTCGGTCTCGTCCAGAGAGAAAGCGACATAGACGATCGAGCCGACCCGGAACTTCAGCCGGCCGCGTACGAAGACCTCGTAGGACCGCTCCAGGCTCGAGCCGAGCCAGCGGACGTCCGCCACGGTTGCCATGTCCGGAGCGTAGGCGCAGACTCCCCCGACGGCACCCGAGTTTCGCGTCCGCCGACCTCGACGGCGCGACATCATGGCCTCATGGCGACGAAGGTGGATCTGAAGAAGACGCTCGACAGCTATCGGGCACGTCAGGGTGAGTTCCGGGTGCTCGAGGTGCCGCCACTCCCCTACCTGATGGTCGACGGGCACGGTGACCCCAACACCGCCCAGGAGTACGCCGACGCGCTCGCGGCGCTCTACCCGGTGGCGTACAAGCTGAAGTTCGCCAGCAAGAACGAGGGCCGCGACTACGTGGTGCCGCCGCTGGAGGCGCTGTGGTGGGCCGAGGACATGGACGCCTTCACCCGGGCACGGGACAAGTCGCGGTGGGACTGGACCGCGATGATCATGACGCCCGACTGGGTCACCGAACAGATGTTCGACGAGGCGGTCGCCAAGGTCGGCGCCAAGGACCGCCCGGCGAGCCTGAGCAAGGTGCGCATGGAGACGCTGACAGAAGGCACCTGCGTGCAGACGCTGCACATCGGGTCCTACGACGACGAGGGCCCGGTGCTCGAGGAGCTGCACGAGCGGTTCATCCCCCAGCACGGGATGCGGATGACCGGAAAGCACCACGAGATCTATCTGGGCGATCCGCGACGGGTCGAGCCCGCGAAGCTCCGCACGATCCTGCGCCAGCCAGTCGTCTCGTAGGCGCCGCGAATCTCGGTGTACAAGTGTGGACTGAAACCCTTGTCACCGTGACGGCGCTCACATTACTCTTCAGTAACTCGGGACGAAGCGGTCCCGCTTACGTGAGGAGAGTCCCCCATGGCTCAGCACGCATCGAGGCTGTTCGTGAAGCGTCCCGGCAAGCACGCCGTACGCACCCTGGTGACGGCTCTGGCCGTCGCCGCCGTCATGCCCGCCGCCCTGGCCACGCCGGCCGTGGCCGCCGACCAGAGCACCGCCGTCGTCTCCCGCGGCGTCGAGATCCCGGAGTTCTACAACCCGCCGGCGACGCTTCCCGACGCCGACGGAGCGCTCGTACGCACCGAGCCGCTCCCCCTCGGCGTCGGCCTCTCGATCCCGGGCATCGGCTCGCTGCCCGGCACCGCGACCCGGGTCATGTACAAGACCACCGACAACAACGGCGCCCCGGCTGCGGTGACCGGCGCCTACATCGAGCCGTTCGCGGCCTGGAGCGGCGCCGGCGACCGGCCGCTCGTCGTCGTCGCGCCCGGCACCATGGGCCAGGGTGACCAGTGCTCGGCATCGCTCGGTCTGGAGCGTCCGATCCTCTTCAACGGCAAGACCGTCTCGGTGGGCTACGAGGACATCGGGATCTACCGCCTGCTGGCGCGTGGCGTCGCGGTGATGGTCACCGACTATGTCGGCCTGGGCGCCACCGACCGTCTCCACACCTACGTCGACCGCATCGACGGCGGACATGCCGTCCTCGACGCCGCGCGAGCGGCGCGCGAGGTCCCGGACGCATCGGTGACCACCGGGTCGCGCGTCGCGCTCTACGGCTACAGCCAGGGCGGCGGCGCGACCGGCTCGGCCTCCGAGCTCGCCGCGACGTACGCTCCCGACGTCAACCTCGTGGGCGCCTACGTGGGCGCGCCGCCGGCAGACCTGCGCGCGACCGCAGAGGGTATCGACGGGTCGGCGCTGGTGGCCGCTCTCGGCTGGACGATCAACGGCCTGGCACAGTCCAACCCGGAGCTCGGACCGATCCTGGACGAGAACCTGAACGCGACCGGCAAGGCGGCGCTCGAGGATCTCTCGACGGCATGCGTCGCGGACGGGATCATCGGCTACCCGTTCCGGCGCAGCACCAGCTGGACGACGACGGGCGAGAGCCTCGACGACATCATCGAGCGCGAGCCGGTGGTCCGGGGCATCATCGATGCGCAGAAGCTCGGCCATGTGGCTCCGCGGGTCCCGGTGCGGCTGGCGACCGGCACCCAGGACGACATCGTCCCGCACGCGCAGTCACGCCAGCTCGCTGTCGACTGGTGCGGCCGTGGCGCCCGGGTGACCTACAAGGCGGTCGTCCTGCCCAACCTCGGCGACGGGCTGATCACCAACCACGTGACGCCGCTGCTGGTCGACCAGACCGATGCGGTCAACTGGGTGACCGACCGGGTCAAGGGCATCGCCACCGGATCCAACTGCGCGACGATGCCGATTCAGCCCTGAGCGGCTCGCAGCCGCACGGACAGGCAGGTGACGCACCCTTCGAGTTTCTCGAACTCGGAGATGTCGACCGGTACGACCGTATAGCCACGCTCCTCGAACAACGCTCTGCTCAGCGGCGCCGAGGCGGCCATCAACAGTGTGCGGTCGTCGAGGACGACCACGTGGGAGCCCGATTCCTCCGGGACCGGCAGGAACCGGGCCCCCCACACGCTCGGGTCGTCGACGAGCGGCTCGTGGCCGATGACGGTGCCGTCGGGCAGCGCGGTGACGGCCGACTTGAGATGGAGCACCTTGGTGAGGGGGACGGCGACGACCTCCGCGCCGAGCGGTCCGAGCAGTGCCCGGAGCTGGGCGATCCCCTCGGCGTTCGTACGCCCGCCCTCTCCCACCCACACGGTGTCGCCGTGCTTGAGCACGTCGCCGCCGTCGAGAGTTCCAGGGGCCTCGATGTGGGCGATCCGGTAGCCCCGCGCGCGGACCGCGTCCTCGGCAGCGCCGATCTCCGGGCGCCGCTCCGGGGCACCCGGCCGGCTGATCACGGCCAGGTCAGCGAAGACAACCATCGTGTCCTCGATGAAGACCGAGTCCGGGCAGTCGTCGGCGGGATCGACCTCGTGGGTGGTCCAGCCGGCGGAGCGCATCGCGGAGACGTACGCCTCCCACTGCTCCTGGGCGAGGCCGACGTCGACCGGGCTCCGCTCGATGTGGGTGACGAGCCCCTCGGCGAGGCGGGGCGAGGGGCGGCGTACGAGAGCGTGCATGGGTGAAGTATCCCTACCCGATCCAGAACCGGAGCTCGTTGCCGAGCTGCTCGTCGAGCACGCCCCCGTTCTTCTCGATCACCCGCCGGGACGGCTCGTTGGAGGGGGCGCAGGTGAGCAGGGCACGCGAGACACCGTGCTCGCGGGCCTTCTCGAGACCGAGCTCGAGCATGCGGGTCGCGTGGCCCTGGCGCCGCCACGGCGCGACGACGTGGTAGCCGATGTGACCGCCGTCGACGGCGAGCTCGGGGGTCAGCGTGTGGCGCACGACGAGGGTGCCGAGATAGTGCTCCTCGGAGACGTACCAGTAGATCGTGGACATCACGTCCCAGCGCTCCTTGACGTGGTCCCGGGCAGCGACGAACCCGTCGAAGTCCGTGCTCGCCGGCCCGAGCCAGTCGGTGTCGGTGCCGCGCAGGAGGCAGTCGGCCTGTTCGCCGGTGAGATATGAGGTGCGTACGGCCGTCGTCGGACGGACCAGGCGATCGCTCAGGGTGATCATCGCCGGCAAGGCAACCACACGGCGTGCTCCGAACGCACAGGGTTTTGACTGGGGCGGCGGCTAGATTGAGCACCATGAGCGAGGACGAGGACCGCAGGATGTTCGAGCCGGAGTCGTGGGAGGAGCGCTACTCCGGCGAGGAGAAGGTCTGGAGCGGCAACCCGAACCCCCAGCTCGTCGCCGAGGTCTCCGAGCTCACGCCCGGCACCGCGCTCGATGTCGGCTGCGGCGAGGGCGGCGACGTCATCTGGCTCGCGCAGCAGGGCTGGACGGTCACCGGCGCCGACTTCTCGGCCAACGGTCTGGCCCGGGCGCGGCGGCATGCCGAGGACGCCGGGGTCGCGGACCGTACGTCCTGGTGGCAGGTCGACGCCCGCACCTTCGACGCCGAGGGCCGGCAGTTCGACCTGGTCACGTGCCACTTCCTGCACACCCCCGACGGGAGCATGGTCGAGGTCGCCGGCCGCCTGGCCACCGCGGTCGCGCCCGGGGGCCACCTCCTGGTCGTCGGCCACGCGCCCTCCGAGGTCTTCGCGCGCCATGGCCATCACAACGCGATGTTCCTCGCCTCGGACCTGCTCCCTGGACTGCCTGCCGGGTTCGAGCCGGTCGTCGTCGAGCAGCGCCCGCGCTTGACCATCCGAGACGGCGTCCCGGTCCAGATCGACGACTCGACCCTGCTCGCCCGCCGCGCCGTCTCGGGGTGAAAGAAAAGTTTCTTTCACCCCGAGGTCAGGCTCCTCAGCAGTCGCGGACCATCCTGCGTTCGATGCCGACGGGGTCGGCCTTGGTCTCGCCGTCGAAGCGGAAGCCCTGACGCTCGTAGAACGCCGATGCGCGCTGGTTGCCGTCGAGAACCCAGAGGTACGCAGCGGAGCCCCCGACCGCCGCCTCGAAGAGGGCATGGCCGAGGCCGGTGCCGTACCTCTCCGCGCGGACATAGAGGGCCGAGAGTTCGAGCGAGGGCAATCCCGGGCCCACGTCGCGAGCAGGCCCGAAGCTGGCGAAGCCCAGCAGCCGCCCTGGCTCGTCGGCCTCAGCCACCAGGTTGGAGATCGGGCCGGTCTCGATGTTCGCACGCCAGCGATCGACCCTCGCCGATCGCAGTGATCGCCGCTCGGTGAAGATCCTGTCGGGCATCAGACCTGCGTACGCCTCCTCCCACACATCGAGATGGAGGTCGGTCAACGCCTCGGCGTCATCGACGACTGCCGCCCTGATCCTCATGCCCAGAGGATAGGGAGACGCTCAGTCGAGACACCACTCGTTTCCCTCGGGATCCTGCATCACGATGAAGCCGTTGCTCATCGGCGGTTCGGGCTCGAACCGGCGGACGCGGGTGGCTCCCAGCGCCACGGCACGCTCGCACTCCGCCTCGAGGGCGGCCATCCGCTCCTCACCCTGCAGTCCGGGAGCGGCCCGGACGTCGAGGTGGACGCGGTTCTTGGCGGTCTTCGACTCCGGCACGCGCTGGAAGAAGACGCGCGGACCGGTGCCTGTGGGGTCCTCGATCGCCGAGGCGTTGTTGCGCTGCTCTTCCGGCACCCCGACACGAGCGAGGAACTCGTCCCACGCGTCCAGCGGGTCGCTGCCTTCGGGGACGTCGACTCCCGGTGGGCCCGGATGGACGTAGCCGAGGACGTCACGCCAGAACGTGGAGAGCGCGCGTGGGTCGTGCGCGTCGAAGGTGACCTGGAAGGTTCGGGTCTCTAGTGCCATGGCTCCACCATGACACCGAAATAGGACGGTCGGCGTCCGCTATCGGCGGTGGGCAGGAGCGGGCAGCCCGAGGCCGCGGCGCTCCTCCATCCGCCCGGCGATCATCGGGACCACGATCGCGGCGGCGACGATGTGGGTCAGGCACAGGACCCCGACGAAGGCCAGGTCGAACTCGAAGAACGGCAGCACGTCGGGGACCAGCGAGAGTCCGGTGAGCACGATCGTGGTGATCTGGAAGGTCGAGCGGGGCATCGTGGCCACCCGGCTCATCACCTCGGCGATGATGATCCCGATCACGGTGCAGTAGACGGTGAGCATCGGGAACGCCGAGAGCGGTACGTCGCCCACGCTGCTGCCGAAGTCGACCCCGGCCGCCTTGGCGATCACGGCCATCAGGCTGGTGGTGACCGCGGCGATGGCGGTGGCCACCAGCCCGCGCGGCCATACCGGCGCCGGCCGCTCCCGCACCGGAGTCATCTCCACCGCCGGCTGGGCCGGACGGGTCCAAGCGGTGTGCTCGGACTGCCCGGGCGTACGCCTGTGCTCGGGAACGTAGAGGGTCATCGCGGCGGCTCCTTCGTTGATGCTGCAACCAACGCACACTAAGCGCGCCGCTCGCGGCCGACCGCATCCAGATGCCCTCAAACAGGCGTGATTCCCGCCACCCGAACCCGTCCAGCCGCTCGAGCTCAGGCCCCGACGTACGCCGCCAGGTGCTCACCGGTGAGCGTCGACTTCTTGGCGACGAGCTCGGCGGGCGTGCCTTCGAAGACGACCAGGCCGCCGTCGTGACCGGCTCCCGGGCCGAGGTCGATGATCCAGTCGGCGTGAGCCATGACCGCCTGGTGGTGCTCGATCACGATCACCGACTTGCCGGCGTCGACCAGCTTGTCGAGCAGCGCCAGCAGGTTGTCGACGTCGGCGAGGTGGAGACCGGTGGTCGGCTCGTCGAGGACGTACGTCCCACCCTTCTCCCCCAGGTGCATGGCCAGCTTGATCCGCTGCCGCTCGCCGCCGGAGAGGGTGTTGAGCGGCTGGCCGAGCTTGAGGTAGCCGAGGCCGACGTCGGACATTCGCTCGAGGATCTTGGCGGCCGCGGGCACCTTCGACACGCCCTCGGAGAAGAAGGCGTGCGCCTTGGCGACCGAGAGGTCGAGCACCTCGGCGATGTTGAGCCCGCCGAGACGGTATTCGAGCACCAGCGCCTGGAACCGCTTGCCGCCGCAGTCCTCACAGGGCGAGGCGACCGTCTCCATGAACCCGAGCTCGGTGTAGATCATGCCGTTGCCCTTGCAGGTCGGGCAGGCACCCTCGGAGTTGGCCGAGAAGAGCGCCGGCTTGACCCCGTTGGCCTTCGCGAACGCCTTGCGGATCGGCTCGAGAAGACCCGTGTACGTCGCCGGGTTGCTGCGCCGCGATCCCTTGATCGCGCTCTGGTCGACGAACTCCACGTCGGCACTGGCCGGAATGGAACCGTGGATCAGCGACGACTTCCCCGAGCCGGCGACACCGGTGACAACGGTCAGCACTCCGAGCGGGATGTCGACGTCGACGTTGCGCAGGTTGTGCGAGGTCGCGCCGCGGATCTCCAGCTGCCCCTTCGGGGTGCGGACGGTCTCCTTCACCGACGCCCGGTGGCCGAGGTGGCGCCCGGTGAGCGTGTCGGCAGCGGCGAGCCCCTCGTAGGTGCCCTCGAAGCAGATCGTGCCGCCGTCGCTGCCGGCACCGGGACCGAGGTCGACGACGTGGTCGGCGATCGCGATGGTCTCCGGCTTGTGCTCGACAACCAGCACGGTGTTGCCCTTGTCGCGCAGGTCGAGGAGCAGCTTGTTCATCCGCTGGATGTCGTGCGGGTGCAGCCCGACGGTCGGTTCGTCGAAGACGTAGGTCACGTCGGTGAGCGCGGAGCCGAGATGACGGACCATCTTCGTACGCTGCGCCTCACCGCCGCTCAGGGTGCCCGAGGGCCGGTCGAGGGAGAGATAGCCGAGGCCGATCTCGACGAACGAGTCGAACAGGTGCAGCAGCCCCGCGACCAGCGGCGCCACGCCCGGGTCGTCGATGCTTCGCAGCCACTCCGCGGCGTCGGTGACCTGCATCGCGCACACGTCAGCGATCGACTTGCCGCGGATCTTCGAGGAGAGCGCCGACTCGTTGAGCCGGGTCCCGCCACAGGCCGGGCACGGCTTGAAGACCGCCGCGGCTTCCACGAACTTCTTGATGTGGGGCTGCAGCGCCTCGACGTCCTTGCTGAACATCGACTTGCGGATCTTCGGGATCAGGCCCTCGTAGGTCGCGTTGATGCCTTCGAGCTTGATCTTGCGCGGCTCGGCGTAGAGCAGGTCGTGGCGCTGCTCCTCGGTGAGGTCCTTGATCGGGACGTCCGGCGGCACGACGACCTTGTAGGCGGCCACCATCCACCCGTCGGCGGTGTAGCCGGGCACCAGGATCGCCCCGTCGACCAGCGACTTCGACTCGTCGACGATGACCGCCAGGTCGAGATCGGAGATCGTCCCGCGGCCCTCGCACTCGGCACACATACCGCCGAGGTAGACCGCGTCCTTGACGATCGTCTTCTCGCCCTTGGGGCCGGTCATCACACCGCTCGCGCGGGTCGTGGGGATGTTGAACGAGAACGCGGTCGGACCACCGATATAGGGGTCTCCGAGCCGGCTGAACAGACTGCGGAGCATCGCGTAGGCGTCGGTGACGGTGCCGAGCGTCGAGCGCGGGTTGGCGCCGAGCCGCTCCTGGTCGACCAGGATGGCGGTGGTCAGCCCCTCCATCGCGTCGACCTCCGGTCGCGGCAGGCTGGGCATGAACCCCTGGATGAAGGTCGAGTACGTCTCGTCGATCAGCCGCCGCGACTCCGCCGCGATCGTGCCGAAGACCAGCGACGACTTCCCCGAGCCCGACACCCCGGTGAACACGGATAGCCGGCGCTTCGGGATCTCGACCGAGACGTCCTTGAGGTTGTTCTGCCGGGCGCCCTGGACGCGGATCAGATCGTGCGTGTCGGCATCGTGTGCGGCCGTGCTGGGATGGCTCATGGCGGTCAGGCTAGCCGGAGGATTGAACCCGGGCGTGCACATTTTCGCGGCTCACTTGATCTGCTGGAGACGGACCATGTTGCCCGCCGGGTCGCGGAACGAGCAGTCGCGCATCCCCCAGTCCTGGTCGGTCGGCTCCGACATGATCTCGCCACCGGCGGCATCGATCCCGGCCTGGATCTTCTCGAAGGCGGCGTCGATGTCCGGGGAGGAGAGCATGAGGCTGGCGAAGGTGCCCTTGGCCATCATCTCCATCACGACCCGGC
Organism: Nocardioides sp. NPDC127514; assembly: GCF_040302125.1. Lineage (NCBI taxonomy): Bacteria > Bacillati > Actinomycetota > Actinomycetes > Propionibacteriales > Nocardioidaceae > Nocardioides > Nocardioides sp. NPDC127514. Next base: position 70,699 of record NZ_JBEORF010000036.1, read on the forward strand.
CTTCGTCCTCGGTGATGTTCGGGTCGGCGAGAGGCGGGTAGAGCACGACGCTCACAGCGGGCTGCGAAGGCGGTCCGATGGTGAGCCAGCGCATCGCCTCGTACCCGACGTCCTTCCTCACCTCGAAGCCCAGCAGGTCGCGGTAGAACCTCAGCGAGGCCTCCGGGTCGGTGTGCGGAAGGTAGCTGTGGCAGATGTTGATGTCCATGCCACTCAGGCTAGGTAAGGATCTGGCCTCGGCGCTTCTTCATTCCTGATCGAACTCCGTCTGATCGGACGGGTGACCTGCTTGGACACGCACGGAGGGATCCCGGCCTGACCGGCAACGGCCCTCTCCCGGTAGACGCTCGGCGACATCCCGACGAGCTCGCTGAACCGGGTGGAGAACGTGCCCAGCGAGGAGAACCCGACCTCGAAGCAGATGTCGGTGACGCTGAGGTCACCGCGCCGCAGCAGTGTCATGGCGCGCTCGACGCGGCGGGTCATCAGATAGGAGTAGGGCGGCTCACCGTACGCCTTCTTGAACTCCCTGCTCAGATGCCCGGCCGACATGTGTACGCCGGCGGCGAGAGCCTCGACGTCCAGGGGCTGCGCGTACTCCCTGTCGATGCGGTCCTTGACCTTGCGCAGCAGCTTGAGGTCGCGCAGCCGCTGCGCCTGGTCGGGCTTCGTCGTCACCCACGCATCTTCCCACGCCGGCGACCCCTCCAATTTGGTGATGCTGCAAGTTGTCGGTCCGACGATGTCGAAATCGCGTGATGCCATTCGTGGAGTAGGTGAAGGAACAAAACGCGGATAGGAGAAAGTCATGTGGGACACAGCTCAGCACTCCGAGAACACCAACGTACGCAGCTTCCCGATGTCGCACTTCCTGCCGTGCCCCCGGTGCGGCCACGAGGTGCACACCTACCTCGCCTGCAGCGACACCTGCGGCTGTGCCCCGGTCGTGATGCCGGGCAGCGTCCCGCTGGCGGCCTGACCGGATCCGACTTCCGGCTAGACCTTCAGGCCCGACTCGATCGCGAAGACGACGAGCTGGGCGCGGTCACGGGCATGCAGCTTCACCATCGCACGCGAGACGTGCGTGCGGACCGTGTCGGGACTGACCACGAGCTCGGCTGCGATCTCGGCGTTGGAGCGGCCGGTGGCCACCCAGGCGACCATCTCCCGCTCACGCTCGGTCAGATCACCCAGACGCGGATGCGGGTTCGCCGCCCGACGTGAGGAGCCGAACTCCTCGATCACCCGCTTGGTCACCGTCGGGGCGAGCAGCGAGCCACCGTCGGCGACGACCCGGATCGCGTCGAGCAGCGCGACCGGCTCGGCGTCCTTGAGCAGAAACCCGCTCGCTCCCAGTCGCAGGGCCTCGAAGACGTACTCGTCGAGCTCGAAGGTCGTCAGCATCACCACCCGTACGTCCTTCAGCGAGGGGTCGCGGGTGACCTGCTCCAGCAGGCCGAGGCCGTCGAGCACCGGCATCCGGATGTCGCACAGGACCACGTCGGGGTGAGTGCGGCGCAGCATGGGCAGCGCGGCGCTGCCGTCGGAGGCCTCGCCGACGACCTCCAGGTCGGGTTCGGCGCCGATCATCGTCGCCAGGCCCATGCGAACGAGGGGCTGGTCATCGACCAGAGCAACCCTGATCAGCGTGTGATCTGTGTTGCTCATGCCAGCCCCTCCGCGCCACCCGCCGAGGACCCAGAAAGCGGGAGGGAAGCCCGCAGCCGGAAGCCCCGTACCTCCGGCCCCGCTTCTAGGGTGCCCCCAAGTGCCTCCACGCGCGACCGCATTCCCACAATTCCCATCCCAGGACGCCTTTCCCCGCTCAACATGTCCGATCCCCGCCCGTCGTCGTCGACTGTCACGACCATCTCGGCCGCGGGCGTCGAGACGATCGACACCTCGGCGCGCGTCGCTCCGGCATGCCGCAGCACGTTGGTGAGCCCCTCCTGGACCACTGCATACGCGGCCCGCTCCGCCTCCGCCGACGCCGAACCCACCTCGAGGCGCAGCGAGACCTCCAGTCCCCCGGTGCGCACGCGCTCGACGAGAGCAGGCAGGTCGGCGAGCCCGTGCTCCGGTGCCCGCGGGGCCGAGCCGGCGCCGGTCTCGGTGTCGGTCAGCCGGGCCAGCTGCCGACGCAGCAGGTCGAGCGACTCCTTGCTCTCGGCACGGATCGCCTCCAGGTTGCGGCGGGCCGCCTCGGGATCGCGGTCGAGGACGTGCAGCGCGGCACCGGCCTGCATCGCGATCACCGCGAGCCCGTGACCGACGCCGTCGTGCAGGTCGGCGGCCATCCGCACACGCTCGTCACTGACCACCCGTCGCTGCCGTTGGGCCCGGGCCTCGTTGCGCGATCGCAGCGCGCTCGCGATCGCACCGCAGGCGGCGATGAGCGCCACCTGTCCGAAGGCCTGCCACAGCGAAAGGTCACCCTCCGGGCCGCCACCCTGCGCCCAGGGCCCTCGTCCGGGTCCGCCGTCGAGCTGGGGGGTCTCGGGGTTCAGCACCATCCCGGTGGCGACCAGCGCCGCAGCCACGATCGCCCACCCGATCCAGCGTCGCGGCGGCAGCGAGAGCGCCACCGCGAAGGTGACCACGGGCACCGCCATGAAGACCGGCCCCTCGGCATAGCCCGCGGTGAAGTACGCCCCGGCACACAGCCCACTGACCGCGAGCATCCAGCCGCGAGGCCGTTGCAGGAGCACCGGGAGGATGGCGACGAGGGCGAGCAGTGCCCCGATCAGGGCCGGCCCGCGGGTGTCGGCGCGGGCATTGCTGCCCAGCGAGCCGACCAGCACCACCACGACGACCAGCCACGGCAGCCAGTGGCGACGGATCCGGGACATGGACCTGACCCTAGTTCGCGCGGCCGCGCGAGGCGTACGACAAATCCGGCCAGCCGCCTACGCAGATCTGCGTAACCGGGAGCATCGCCGACGCCGATGCCGAACCAGGGGACGCCACGAGAGCGTGAGAGGCATGAACGAACTCGTGGTTGAGACCGACGGGCTGACCAAGCGGTACGGCGACAGGCTCGCCGTCGACCGGGTCAGCATGACCGTCATGCGTGGCGAGGTGTACGGCTTCCTCGGCCCCAACGGGGCCGGCAAGACGACCACCTTGCGGATGATGCTCGGCCTGATCCGGCCCACCGCCGGATCGGCCAGCGTCCTGGGCCGTCCCGCCGGACGACCCGAGGTCACCGCCCGTATCGGCGCGCTGATCGAGGGTCCTGGCTTCTACCCCTACCTGAACGGCCGCGACAACCTGCGCACGATGGCGCGCTACCAAGGGCTGCCGAACACCGAGGTCGACCGGGTGCTCGAGATGGTCGACCTCGCCGACAGGGCGAAGGACGCCTTCAACGGCTACTCGCTGGGGATGAAGCAGCGCCTCGGCGTCGCCGCCGCGATGCTCGGCTCACCGGACCTGCTGGTGCTCGACGAGCCCACCAACGGGCTCGACCCGGCCGGCATGGCCGACATGCGGGCCCTGGTCGTCTCGCTCGCCGAAGCCGGTCAGACGGTGATCCTCTCCAGCCACATCCTCGCGGAGGTGCAGGAGATCTGCGATCGCGTCGGTGTCATCAACAACGGGCGTCTGCTGCGCGAGTCGACCGTCGCCGATCTGCGCGGTGGCGCGACCCTACGTGTCCGGGCCACCCCCGAGGACGCCGCTCTGGCTGCTCTGATGCGGATGGCCGGCGACGAAGGCGTACGCCGCATCGGCAACGAGACGCTCGAGGTCGACCTGCCCGCCACCGGGGCCCCCGATGTCGTACGTCATCTGGTCGCCCACTCCATCGATGTCCACGAGGTCACCGTCGCGGAGCGCTCCCTGGAGGACGCCTTCTTCGAGATGACCAGCAACAAGGAGCTCGTGTCATGAACGTCAGAGGCTGGATGAACAGCACCACCGCCGAGCTGCTCCGCCTGCGCAAGTGGTCGGCGATCTGGGTGATCGTCGGCGCCTGGCTGGCGCTGTCGCTCTCCTTCGGGTACGTCTTCAACTACGTCGCCTACAAGACCGGCGACGACAACTTCGCCGGCGACGGCGCCAGCAACGCCCAGCTCCTCTCCGAGCTGATGCCGAGCGCGATCCCGGACGTCATCGTCAGCGGCCTGCCGATGTTCGGCGGAGCCCTGGCGATGGTGGTCGGAGCGCTGGTGGCCGGCAACGGGTTCGGCTGGGGCACCTGGAAGACGGTCTTCACCCAGGGGCCGAGCCGGTTCGCCGCCGTGGGTGGCTCGCTGACCGCGGTGACGGTCTTCATCTTCGCGATGATGACCGCGACCCTGGCTCTGTGCGCGGGGGTCTCGGTGGCGATCGCTGCGACCGAGGGCGAGTCGATCACGATGCCGGCCCTGAGCGATCTGGCGCAGTCGTTCGGCTCCGGGTTCCTGGTGCTGGAGATGTGGGCGCTGCTCGGGTTCCTCGTCGGTGTGCTCGCCAAGGGGCCGGCGCTCGCCGTCGGACTGGGCCTGGTCTGGTCGTTGGTGGTCGAGAACCTGCTGCGCGGCGTCGGCAGCCTGCTGCCGGGCATCGAGACCGTCACCGACGCGCTCCCAGGCACCGCCGGAGGCTCGTTGGCCGGCGCGATCATCGGCGGTCCCAACGGCACCCCGGGAGTCCTCGATGCGATCTCCGGCGAGCGGGCGCTGATCACCGTGGGCGCGTACGTCCTGGTCGCAGCGGTCGCGGCGGTGGTCGTGATGAGGCGGCGCGACCTGGCCTGACCTCGGGAAACATGCCTCTAGCACACGCCGGGACGGGTCCGTGACACGTCTCGGCGTGTGACCGACAATCGGGATGTGATCCTCGTTAAGTCTACTGTTTTGGTGGACAACAACCAGGCTGTCCGCTCTCAACGCCGAGACAATCCCGTCTAGAAGAGGTTCCCACCCGTGTCCTCCAACACGCCTGAGCCCACCCCGCTCATCGAGGCTCCCAAGTCCAAGCTCCCGCTGATCATCGGGATCGTCGTCGTCGCCGCCATCGTGATCGGCGGCCTCGCCTTCTTCCTCACCCGCGACGACGAGAGCAGCGAGCTGACCAAGGTCAGCATCGGCGTCGTAGGCGCCGACGACCCCTACTGGAAGACCTTCCAGGACGCCGCTCGCGAGGAGGGCATCGACCTCGAGGTCAAGAACTTCGGTGACTACAACCAGCCCAACCCGGCACTGTCGGAGGGCGAGCTCGACCTCAACCAGTTCCAGCACATCATCTTCCTGGCCGACTACAACGTCCAGAACGACGACGACCTGGTGGCGCTCGGCTCGACCGCTACCTATCCCCTGGGTCTCTACTCCTCGAAGTACTCCTCGCTCGACGACATCAAGGCCGGCGAGACCGTGATCGTCCCCGACGACGAGACCAACCAGGCCCGCGGTCTGGTGCTGCTGCAGTCCAAGGGCCTGATCGAGCTGACCGACGGCGGCACCCCGTTCAGCACCATCAAGGAGGTCGACACCGCCGCGTCCAAGGTGAAGGTCCGGGCGGTCCAGGCTTCGATCACCGCCTCCTCGCTCCCCGACGTCGCCGCGGCGATCATCAACAACGACTTCGTCGAGGACGCCGGCCTCAAGTTCGAGGACGCGCTCGCGACCGACGACCCCTCCGACCCGAAGGCGCTCCCCTACGTCAACATCTTCGCCGTACGCGCCGAGGACAAGGACAACGCGACCTACAAGAAGCTCGTCGAGATCTTCCAGACCAACGAGGACGTGCAGCAGGGGGTCTACGAGACCTCCGGCAACACTGCCGAGATGGTGAAGATCCCGGTCGAGGACCTGCAGAAGTCGCTCGATGACACCGAGAAGCAGGTCAAGGAGCGTCAGTGACGCACTCGGCCACCGTTGCGGAGCCGCTGGTGCAGTCGGGGGTGATCACCGGAAAGTCGGAGCCGAACAGCACCTTGCTCCGAAGCGGTCCGTTGAGCTGCTTGACCAGCTGTGGCGGGAAGTACTTCG